>JABMOP010000111.1 GCA_013204125.1 Rhodospirillales bacterium
ATATAAGACGGTGATTAACGTCGGTTTCCCAGACACCATCCGAGATCAGCCGCGAAATGTCATGAAGCCGACGGCGGGCCGCCGCGATCTGACTACGTCCAGGGCCCGCGGAGCGGTTTTCGAGAGCGACGACCTTGGCCCCGCCCGTTCTTTGCCCTAAAGGTTCGTTCATAACTGTCCGCTGATCTCCAGATCCCTAAGGGCGGCAAGGTAATTAGTGCCACGCTGCCACCGCTCGACGACCTCGGCTGCCGACGCCAGGGTGATCCGATCATAAAGGCTGACAATTTTTCTGATGTCCCTCTGCAATGTCTTAGCGGCAGCCGGCCGTGCGTTGCGGGTCAGGGTAAAGATATCCGCGAACGTGTCTTTATCCATTTCGAGCGACTTACAAACGATCGCGAGGCCTTCTCCCCCGGGCTCGAACACAATGCGGTTGACCAACACCGTGCGCAGACCTGTCATTTGTTTGAGCATGCCGACAAACAAGGTGACTTCGCCGTCCTGCAAAGCCTTAAGCAAAAGATCTGGGGTGACAATTTCGTCCTCGGCGAGGTTACAAACTAGTTCCTCTGCTTTGGTTTTCGGCCCCGACGACCGTGTCGCCGATTTAACCTCGTTGACAGTCGCTTCTTCGAGGAGGGCGTCAACCGTCGCGGGGTCCAGGTCCCAGTCCTCTAAAATAGTTTGTCGCAGGGCCGCTGAAACCCACAGGAACATACGTTCGATCAGTTTTGAGTCCAGATCCTTGCGGCCAAGGATTGGTTCCTGGAAAGCATCGATCCGGCGCGATTCCTCAACCAAATATTCCATGGTCGATTGAGAAATCTTGGCGTTCTGATTGGATAACAGCGTACTGATCACATTTTCGTCGTTGGCCTCGACAAGGGCATCCGAGACCGCCTCGCTAACTTGGTGGCGAATGGCTATTGCCAGTTGATGTTCCAGCGTCCGGTGCCGGATAATTTCGATTAAATCAGCATCAAGAAGTACGCCACTCTGGGTCAATATGGGGTAGGCAATCTCGATATCATCGCTCGCAAGAAGGCGTACAATGTCTCGTGGGGCGTCGCGCATATCGGCAAGCCGGGTTGCCACCGTGCGGCGCACCGACATTTCCATTTCATGGATGACACGGCCAAGAATATCGAACGTAAGCGCGCGCTCGCGTTCAGAAAGCACGCGGTTGCTTTCCAGGGTTAAGTCGGAGATCGCTTCGGCTAGGGCATTCCTTCCCTCTGCCGACTTATCCCGCGCCAATTCAAACAGGTGCTCGGTATCGACGGTCTCAGGCAAAGCTTCACTGTCTGGAGTATTCGTGTGCTTTTTTAGAGTTTCCTGATCCATGTCTCTTGCTGCCTTATAAAATCCTGACTTCTACAACGTTCTAAAATCTGCACCGTTTTCCGGCACCTAGGGGCTCCAACTGCCACACCAATCGCCCGGAACTTCCTCGTTTGACAGGCTTTTGAGGCAAGAATCCTCTGACTGCAAAGCGTTGTTCGCGGTGAACGCCCCCTCGGGTCCGCTGAACCTTGCCCCCTAAGCCGTTCCTTGCCGCATGGGAACCACTGATGAACATCCTGAACGACTATGATGAAAATACTCTTAAGTAGGCCCCCGCCGGTCGGGCGTCAGGGCATTGGCAAAGTCCCAGATACGGCGGCCGCACCCTTTCAACTGGCGGAAACTCTCACAAAAAGGCGTCAAAACGCCGACATATTTTATCATTTCGATATCGTAACTATGTATTGTAAGCCTGGGATTTCCGAGCATTCGGGGGCCGGCGTAATCTGAGACGAAATCGTTGCGGATAACCCCATCGAAGATGAATTGGTGTATGGTCGGCGCAAATGAACGTTGCCGTTGCTTGGAAAAAGCATTCGTAACACAAACTGGTCCGGATTGATCATCTTAAAATTAGTCTAACCATATGAAATTATTCATATATTCTGATATCAATACGTACTTTTAGAAATATTGATATGACCACTTTCTCACCAAAAAACGATGATGCCGTCCGACCGGTGGTGTTGTGCGTCCTTGATGGTTGGGGCTGTCCCAATGGTGCGCCCGACGACGCGATAACGGCAGGCAACACGCCGGTCTTCGATCGACTGATGTCGGAACGTCCTCACGCTGTTCTCCAGACATCCGGCGCTGAAGTGGGATTGCCCCCGGGACAAATGGGAAACTCTGAAGTCGG
>JABMOP010000112.1 GCA_013204125.1 Rhodospirillales bacterium
GCCGAGCATGATCAAGGGCGCCAATAAATAGGCGCTCGATGCGGGCCAAAGGCGGCGCGCCAGATGCGAGGTCAAATAGACGCAACCAAGACCGAAGGCAGGCGCAACCAGGCGCGGCCACCAATCGTTGACGCCGAAAACACCCCAGCCGGCATTGATGAGCCAAAACAGTAAGGGTGGTTTATGGCTATAGGGCACGCCGTTGAGATGCGGCACCAAAAAATCGCCCGACAACCACATTTCCCAGGCAACGCCTACATAGCGGGTCTCGTCCACCGGCAGGATCGGGCGAAACACCAGCGCCGCGCCAACCAGAACCGCCCACAAAAGGGCCCACAGGATCGGCTCAGGAAATGATGATTTTGGCGCGCTATTCACCCGGCCCTTTCCCCCCACTTACCAGTGCCTGTTTTGGACCACCATCAATCATCTTTCCGGACCCAAAATAGAAGCTTGCCGCCTGATACCAGGCTATTGCCTCCTTGATCAGCTGTTTGTCGTCGGTTGGCGCCCGATCGTCCTGATTTGTTGGTAATCCATCGACGACAACGGGGGCTTGGTTTACATTCAAAACAACCAGCCGATCGCCTTTCAAATATCCCAGCTTCTGATAGGTGCTGATAAATGCGCGCTCCCGCCCTTTTTCCAATTTGAATAAATCGTATCCAAAAAATTTGCTGTCATACTCTAACCCCAGCCAGCCTAAGAGCGTCGGGCCGACATCGATCTGACTCATCAGACGCCCCATAATACCGGGTTCGACAAGTTGCGGAGCGTACCAAATCATGGGGATGTGGTAGCGCGATGGAGGAAGATCCGTCTTACCCGCCGCCTTGGCCGTATGGTCGGAAGTAATGATGAATAACGTATTGTCGAACCACGGCTTGTCGGCGCTTCGGCGAAGAAAATCACCGATAGCCCAGTCAGTGTACTTGACGGCGCCTTCGCGGCGCTTTTGCGGCAGATCAACGCGGTTTTCCGGAAAGGTATAAGGGCGGTGGTTGGATGTTGTCATGATGTGCGCAAAAAAATTATTTCCCTGCGCGTATTCGCGGTCCAAATTTGCGATAGCCAGCGAATAAAGATCTTCATCCGCAACACCCCAAATGGTCTCATGGTGCGTGGGTAGTTGTTCGGCATCCAAATTTGACCTATCAACAACCGAGTATTGATTAGATTCGAAGTAAGCATTCATATTATCAAAGTAGCCGTATCCTCCGTATATCCAATATGGTTTCCAGCCGTTTTTTTTCAGTTCCCCGCCGAGGGTCACCAGCCCGTCGTTTTTGGGTCGCCGGACGATGCTTTGACCAGGTGTCGGGGGTGTGCCGACGGACAGGGCTTCCAGGCCGCGAACGGTTCTGGTCCCGGTTGCGTATAGATTGGTGAACAGAAGACCTTTATCGGCCAGCTTGTCTAATTCAGGAGTGATCCCCAGCCGGTTGCCGAAACGACCAACATATTCCGCCGATAGACTTTCGACCGAGATAAGGACAACGTTAACCTTGCGGCTGGGTGTATGGGCTGAAACTTTCCGCTCAATACCTTCTGCCGTGGCAAATTTTGTATTGGATTGACCAACCAGCGCGCGAATTCCGGCATTAAGTTTTGCCGCGGCCAGAATTGGATAGTATTTATCATAATCCAATTCGTTGTTTCGGAAAGCATGGACGAAAGCGAACATACCGTTCATCGAAAGCTGCTGAACGAAAAGGTTCGATTTGGAAATGGCGAGTTTCTGGTTTACCGCCACGCCGCTAAGAACAATGAACGCGGCGACCACGGCGGTGCGCACCCAACGCATCTTCCAGCCCGACCGCTTGTCGTTGCCGCCCCACGACCAGGAAATCCAGGTAATAAATACCGATAGGCCAAGGATTGCCGTCACCCATAATGTGATCGGATAACTTTCACGGATGTTGCCAATAACTTCGTGGGTATAAACCAGATAGTCGACCGCGATGAAATCAAACCGGCTTCGGAATTCCGCCCAAAAAGTAAATTCAGCCGCGGCGATAACCATGAAAAGGGCCAGGTAAAAAGACGCCCACACCGCCGCCCAACGGTTTTCCCACTTCCGTGCCAAACGATGTTCAGCAAACTCCGGCATGACCGCTTCATACAGCGCCCAAGGTAGAAGAACCCAAAACATAACCGTTATATCGAAGATCGTGCCGATGCCCATAAACCAGGCCCATTCGAACCCGGTGAAATCTTCGCCGCTGAAAAAAGCGAGACCTGTCCGTATTGTGGCGTTTAAGAGAAGAAAACAAGCCGCGATCCAGGCTAGTCTTTTGTCACCTCGGGTCATAGTTGTGCGCCAGTATGTTTAGGTGTTAATGCCAATTGCTACTCACCTTGTCTTCTTCTCCCACTTGCCAGCTTGGTTTTGTTGCCAGTAAGTGAGCGTGTGGCCGGAGCCGGTTAAAGCTTTCCACCGCTTGCGGGCAGTTTCCAGCGCGGCATCATCATTGCCGTCGAACAAATCGAAACAGCGCTCGAACGGGGACATATCCTCTATTTCGGCGCCATCGGTGAGAAACAGGAATTGGGCGCCGTTTGGATTTTCGTCCGCGCCGGTCAGCCAAATCGGCTGATCCTCTGCGTTGCCGTCCTTTTTGCAGCCATGGGGCAGCCAACTATCCGGGTCCTGCACCCACAAAAGCGCGGCCAGAGCTTCCGCTCGTTCGTCCGAGCCGGTTTTCACAAGCGCGCGTTTGCCCGCATCCATGGTGCGCTCCAGAAGCTTTGGCAATACTGCTTCTAACACAGAATGCTGCAAATGATAAAAGGCGATATCGGTCATCCGAATTTCGCGACTTCCCTTTGGTTGCTACTTTCTTTCGTAATAATCGGCAACCAATTTGTTCAATAGGCGCACACCAAACGCGGTGCCACCCTTCGGCACAGTCGGCTTATCAAGTTTAGACCATGTAACGCCGGCAATATCCAAATGCGCCCAAGGCGTGTCGCCGACAAAGCGTTTCAGGAATTGCGCGGCGGTGATCGAGCCGGCGCCGCGGTCACCGATATTTTTCATATCCGCCGCATCGGAATTGATCATCTTGTCGTAGGCATCGCTGAGCGGCAGACGCCATACTTTTTCGTCAACCCCTTCACCGGCTTTGGACAACCGTTCAGAAAGCTTATCGTTGTTGGCAAACAACCCGGCATATTCGCTGCCCAAAGATACGATAATGGCGCCGGTCAAGGTCGCCAAGTTGACCATGAATTTCGGTTTGAAGCGTTCCTTGGTATACCA
>JABMOP010000113.1 GCA_013204125.1 Rhodospirillales bacterium
CCATCGACGAGCACCGGTATAAAAAAATCCTCGCCGTTATGAACGCCAGTCAGAAACCAAACGCCATTCCAGCCAACCCGCCCGCAGGAACTGCCCGGCCGCCGTTTTGGCCAACACCGCAAAAAAAACCCGAGGTAACGCCGGCGCGGGTGGAAGCAATTGCCCTGCCGCCGTTGGACCCGGTGCCGGATGCGCGGCCAGACATTACACCACAACCGCTCCCCGATGCACGGGAGCCCACGGCCCCGGATATCGATCGATTGCAGCGGCGCTTAAAAACAATTCAGCGGAAAAGTTCCGCCGCCGACGGCAGGACCCTCAAATCCGACCGACGTGATGTGAAGAAAAATTTGTCATCTAAGGCCAAAAGCAAAGACCAGGATCAAGGGTATCTTTCCGCTATCACCGATCGCTTGGCGGGCATTTTCAAACCGACCCCCGACGAGCCATTGGTGCCGGTAGATGATAAAGCTCAAACCGCCAGCCAATTGCCACCGGATACCAGGTCCCTTAACGCCTCGCAATCGGGCGGCGCGCCTAATCCGTTCGATCCAAAGATTTTGCCGCCTGGATCAATCCTGCCAATTTCCGGCACCTGGCCCGGTGAAATTAAAGAAATTGATAAATCGACGCGGAGGCGATCCGCCGTCACCCCTGGCATAGAGCGGCGGCCACACATCCGCCCGCCGCAGCATAAGCCGGTGGTCCCGGTAAAAATATCTTCATTGCGGGCGCCGCTGAAGGCTGCGTCGAAATTCATTGCGCCGGTTACTAATTTGGCTGCGTCCAATCCTCCGGTATATCAAGAATTGGCGCGCCTGACCGAGGATGTGCGTCAATCAGAGACACGAAATATTCAATCCCGAAAATCGGAAAAAGAGCCGCCGCTAAAACGTTTACGCCAGCCGCTCACCGACATTCGTCTGGTTTTGGGAAATTCCGTATTCACGGGCCAACCGCAATTGCCGCAGGGCATAGCGGAACCCAATGCCTGCATCCATAAACGGCGCGGCCAGGTGGTGTTTTGCATCATTCCCGTGGATTGGCCGGCCGATATCGAAGATGCGTTTTCGGTCAACACCTTGCTCTACCAAGGCAGCCGCGCGATCGCCCGCTACGACCGGGGAGGGGCGACCCATCTACACGCCCTGTTCGATGCGTCCAAATACGATGCGATCTTGAAGTATTTAAGCAAACGTTTTGGCCCGCCGACCGACAATTGGAAACGCAGCATTTCGCCGTTCAACAAGCCGCGCCAGACCAACCCTACCTTTGTCTGGCGCAGCCGCGATACGCGCACCGACAAAGTTACGATCTTGGAACTTAGAAAATATGACGACACGCGCTCGGTCTTTCCCGATGCGGAACATGGGGTGCTTCGTCTCTATACCGCCGGCGCCCCCAAAATTTTTCCGGTTGTTACGGCCCTCGATATCATGTCCATCGAATGGATCGCGCGCTCCGATTATATCGACGGATCCTTGCCGGCCGCAGCCAGCACGCTCGGCGGAAGACGCTGATACGGCGCTAATAGCGGCCCAACATTGCCAGCATCATGACCTTGGCCTGCGCCGAGAATCGCCCGCGTTCGATCCTGCCGCCTGAAGGGTCATACCCCGCCCGCCGCAAACGATGCAGATAGGCCCCGGCGAGGACCGCCGGCAAAAATGCCGGTAGGCAGGATTTTGGTATTGCCGGGCGCGCCTGTCGGCATTCGTATAAATATTGCGCCGCAATCCCCGCCAATAATTGGACGGCATCTTTTAGGGTCTGGGGGGAAGCGCCGCCGGTTACCGCTTGCTGCGGGGTTATCCCGGCTTCGGCCAAAAGCGTATGCGGCATATAGGTGCGCCCTTGAGCCAAAAGCGCATCGGTCGCGCGGATCAAACCGATAACGGCCCAGGCGGTCCCCAATTGCCCACCGGCGCGGCGGATAATTTGCTCGGCCTCGGGATCGGAGCCGTCGTAAGCGCCAAGCACATAGAGTATTAATTCTGTAAGCCCGGCGGAACTTGCCCGCGCATAAGCCAGCAACTCCTCCACATTTTCAAACGGTGTATCTTCCAAATCCATTGAGCGGGCATCGATCATGGCGTCGACGATGGCGCGCGGCAAATGATGGCTGCGCACAGCTTTGGCAAATTCTTCCAGCACCGGATTGCCTTCGGGCAATGTGTCCGGCGCGTCGTAAACTTTGGCAACCGCGTCCCGCCACCATTGCAGGCGCATTTCACCGAGCGCCGCCTCGCTCACCAGATCCCGCGTTTTGGCAATTTCCGCGTTAAAGGCGAGGACCGCAAAGAGTGCCTCGCGGCGCGGCGCCGGTGCGAACAGAGCGCAGATAAAGCGGTCCCAATCGATCCGCCGAACTTCTGCGCCCAAATAGGAGAGGGCCTCGGTCACCACGGGCAGGTTCTCCGAGGTTGGTGAATGTTCATGCGCTGTGTCATATAAATGGGTATAGGAGGCGTACCCTTACCAGCGCAAGAACGAATGACCAACGGCACGGCAAAACGCAATATTTATATCTTCGGCGGCGGCATGGCCGGGTTGGCGGCTGCCGTGCGCTCGCATCATCTTGGATGCCACCCAATCTTGTTGGAAGCCACCGGCCATGCCGGCGGGCGATGCCGCTCGCTCCATGATGATCGGCTCGAACAAACCATCGACAACGGCACCCACCTGATATTGGGCGGCAACCGGGGCATATTTTCCTATTTGGACGACATTGGCGCATCGGGCTCCCTGACGCCCATGGCCGGCGCGCGTTTTCCATTCGTCGATCTTAAATCCGGGCTCAAATGGACCGTTCGGCCATCGGCGGGAAAGCTGCCCTGGTGGCTTCTGGTGCCGGGACGGCGCGTTCCGGGCGGTAAAGTTTCAGACTATCTCGCCCTGGCGCGCTTGGCCCGGGCGTCCGGTGATGGCGCCCTCACCGATTACATCAAATCGGGCACGCCTATGTTCGAACGGTTCTGGCAGCCTTTGGCGCGCGCCGTATTAAATACCGAGGCCGAGGAAGCGAGCGCCGCGCTTTTAGGGGCGATGATATCGGAAACGCTTTTGAAGGGCGGGGAAGCGAGCCGGCCCTATTTGGCAAGCGCCGGTTTAAGCGCCGCATTGGTCGATCCCGGCGCCCGGTTTCTCGACCACATCGGCGCGCCGGTCCAATTCTCTCAGCGTATCAAATCAATTAACGCCGAAGGCGGCTGGGTGAAATCATTTACCACCGAGGGCGGCGAGACCACGCTTCAAGGCGGCGACGCCGTCATTTGCGCCCTGCCGCCGGTTGAAGCCCAGCGCCTGATGCCGGACTTGACCACGCCGACCCGATTCAATGCCATCGTCAACGCCCATTTCCGAATGGAA
>JABMOP010000114.1 GCA_013204125.1 Rhodospirillales bacterium
AAATAGCCGGGGAAAATGATTTCTCCCTGCCCCCCTTGCCCCACACGGACAAGGTCGTTGTGCATGGTTTTGCCCATCACGAATTGGCGCGCGCCGTGCGCGCTCTTCATGCTGCCGAACTGCCGGCATTGATGCGGCCGTTAATTCGTCAGTTGAGCCAATTGGGATCGACCCCCGGCTGGATGGCGGAAACCGCGCGGCTGGCGGCTGATGTTGGGCGCCCCGATTTAGCCGTGCTTGTCGCCAAATCGGCTCTGGCCCAAGGCATCGGTCTTGTCGCAACCGGATATCCGGTTTTACCACGGTCTCATATCCAGGTGTCGCTTGAATCACCGTTTATTCATGCGGTGATCCGCCAAGAAAGCGCCTTTTACCAAGAAGCCGTCAGCCACGCCGGCGCGCAGGGTTTGATGCAATTGATGCCGAGAACGGCGCGGCGGGTTGCGAAAATGAATTCCATCCCCTACCGGCTTGGCCGCTTGACCGAAGATGCGGCCTATAACATGCGGCTCGGGCAGACGTTCCTGCGAGAATTGTTAAACGAATTCGACGGATCCTATGTCCTGGCGCTGGCCGCCTATAACGCCGGGCCGGGCCGGGCGCGAAGTTGGATGAAACGCAATGGCGATCCGCGTGACCCGGCCGTCGATGCCATCGATTGGGTCGAACTTATTCCGTTTTCTGAAACTCGGAATTACGTCCAGCGGGTGTTGGAAAATTTCCATGTTTACCGTGAAATTCTCAACGACACCGAAGTGGCGATCGGTCCAGAAAGCTTGCTTCGGAAGTGAGCGCGCGCCCCGGCGATCCGGCCCCCCCGATATTTACTGACATAGAAGACGCAGCGATGCGCCTTGTCGGCGTTGCGGATAGAACGCCTCTCTTAAGATCAGCCCGGATTGACGAAGCGCTCGGTTTGCGCGTTCTCATTAAGGCAGAATGTTTACAGCAGACCGGCTCTTTTAAAATACGCGGCGCCTACAATAAAATGTCGCAATTGGATGCGGCTGAGCGGCGCCGGGGCGTGGTCGCATTTTCTTCCGGCAATCATGCCCAAGGGGTGGCCCGCTCGGCAAAATTGCTGGGCATCGGTGCGACGATTATCATGCCCATTGAGGCCCCGAAAATTAAGCTCGACAACACCCGCTCCGACGGAGCCAAGGTTGTGACCTATGCGCGCCGGGATGCAAACCGGGTGGCGATTGCCGAAGAAATCATGGACCGCACCGGGGCGGTATTAATCCCGCCCTATGATGATCCGGACATCATGGCCGGCCAAGGCACGATCGGGTTGGAACTGGCCGCCCAAGCGGGCGAAATCGGATGCCCAATGGATGCGGTGTTCGGGCCGTGCAGCGGCGGCGGCATGATCGGCGGCACGGCCATTGCTTTATCTAAATTAAGTCCAGGCACAAAAATTTACAGCGTCGAGCCGGAAGGGTTCGATGACACAAAGCGGTCCTTAAAGGCCGGGGAGCGTCTTGAAAACGCACCCGGCGCATATTCCATATGCGATGCATTGTTGCTTGAAATACCGGGGAAAATCACTTTTGCCGTCAACCGGGAATTGCTTGCCGGTGGATTGACCGCGTCTGAAGAAAGTGTGCGCCATGCCGTGCGCCTGGCATTTACCGAACTCAAAATCGCGCTCGAACCATCGGGCGCCATCGGTTTGGCCGCGCTTTTAGAGCGGCGCCAGGAATTTGCCGGAAAAACGGTTGCGATTATTGCCACCGGCGGCAATACCGACGCGGCCCAATTTGCCGAAATTATTGGAGGAGCGGACTAAAGGCGCCGGTAATCAGGCTAATCAGGCGGAGCTGACTTGGGCCTTTTGGGGTGGTTGTTCGTCCCTGTCTTTACTGCCGCCTTTGACCAGTAAGCCGATCGAGCCTTCGCGATCCTTTTCCTTGGCCTTAGCCTGATCTTCGATACGCCGGCAATGGCCTTCGAGGAAAGCGCCCTGCTCGATCGCCAGATTTTCGTGCAGGATATCACCGAGCACATGGGCTGTTTTGGCCAGCGACACAGAAATCGCCTTGATCTGTCCGGTCACATGACCGTGGACACGGACGCTCGTGGCGGTAATTTCGCCTCGGACATGGGCTTTTTCACCGACCACAAGCAATTCAGTATGAATATCGCCGGTAATTTCACCGTCAACTTGGACCTCACCATCGCTGACAATATCGCCGGTGATTTTAATATCGGTACTAAGAAGGGAGGGCGGCGCCGGGGTCTTGGGAACGGCGGGAGGGATTTCGTCTTTTTTACTGTCTTTTGTAAACATATCTTGCTGCCTTGAAAAAGCGCCACGGGTTCAATGGCTGGCCATTACGAATTACTTCGTAATGCAGATGGGGACCCGTCGAGCGACCTGAACTACCGAGCAACCCAATCTCGGTGCGATAATCCACCTTTTGGCCGCGCTTAACAAGAATCTTATCTAAATGGCCGTAGCGGGTTGTAAACCCATAATCGTGTTTAATCTCGATCATGCGCCCGTATTTTCCCTTGAACGCCGCGTATCGGACCGTGCCCGGCGCCGGTGCATAAACCGAGGTTTTGCGCCCGGCGCTAAGATCGATGCCGTAATGCATCGCCCAGCGGTTGTTGACCGGATCACGCCGCTTTCCGAAATGGCTGGAAACCGCATATTGATCAAGCGGCGGCGGCAATGGCAATGCGGAGAACACTCGTTTGGCTTCATCCCACAGATCGAGGGTGACATCCAGATTGGCGAGATCCGCTTTTAAGCGGTCTGCGGGTTCGGTCAAGGGGCTGATCGCCACAAACGGGCCACCTTGCCCGCCTTTGGAATTTGAAATATTCGGCACCAGCTTCGAGATTTTAAGACCGGTATGGGCCAGAACAGTTGCCACATAATCGATACTTTTCTGCGTACCGGCGGTCAATCGTTCCACTGTTTCGATTTGCGCGTTGTGCAGCTTAGAAATTTGGCTTTCCAACGTGTCGATTTGGTTGGCCAGATCGACTGATTTGGAATGGGCCGCGTTGCGTTCCGCGAGCGCCGATTCCAAATTCGTGGAAATGGTGTTCAAATTGCCACGCAGCTTAAAATTATGGGTGTTCAATTGGCGCATATCGGTTTCGATGCGGTTTAATTTTTTCTTCAACGCATTGCGCGCCGCCAAAATTTCGGATTCCTGCATCTGCTGGTCTTGCAGCTTATTTTCTACGGATTTCAAATTTTGCTGAAGTGTAGAATTGGTCTGCACCAAATCAAGAACCAGCGAGTGGTTTTTCTGCAATTCGCCGGTCAGGGTCGAAAACCGGTTCTGATAGTCGGAAACATCTGACAATAGGTTCCGATAGACCAGCCGGGCATTAAGAATGCTCTTATCTTTGGCCAGAATAATCGCTTCGCTGGTAAAAAAACCGACCGATGAATAGACCACATAGCCAAAAGCGATCAGCACCACGCCAACAGCGCTCAATTGAACGTTGCGCCCGATTTTCATGAATCTGACACGGTCATCGGTGCGCAGAATAAATTCGCGCACGGGGAAAAATCTAGCGATCAATCCCGCTATAATTTCTGGTAAGTTACGAGAAACTGGATCCATCGTCACGACGCCAACACTGTTCTATTTAAATTACAAAGCCCATTCGAACGCAGAATAATGCGCTGCCAATGGAACGTGGCCAACGGTATCCATTCTGTCGAAATGTTGCAATAGGAAGCGGTCACAAAAACATCCACTATTTTAAATATAAAAATATTTATCCACAGGATTACAAATCAGCCCGGATTCGTGACTGCATGGCAAGGGGTTAGCATATCTTCCCGTTAATACCTATTGCGAATTCGAAAATGATCAGCCGCCGCTAAAGAACCCGGTTGGAAAATTTGAAAACTTGTGTTCCTAATTGGAGATGAACCGATTCGCAAAACTGATCGCCGTATTTTTCGGTATTGGCCGCTTGCCTTGGGCGCCGGGGACCTGGGGATCCCTTGCCGCTTTGCCGCTGGCGTGGGGTTTGCACCTTTGGGGCGGCGCACCGGCGCTGACCGTCGCCACGCTTTTTGTCTTCATCCTTGGCGCCTGGGCATCCTCGGTCTACGCCAAGCAATCTGGCGGCGGCGATCCTTCCGAAGTGGTGATCGACGAAGTCGCCGGGCAATGGCTGACCTTGTTGGTGGTGCCGCCCAACCTTGTTCTCTATGGCGCCGGGTTTCTCCTCTTTCGCTTCTTCGACATCTTAAAACCCTGGCCGGTTTCGTGGGCCGATCGGCGCATCAAAGGCGGCGTTGGCATCATGGTCGACGATATTCTGGCCGGCCTTTACGCCGCCATCTTGCTCGCGGCGCTACACTATTGGCTGGCGCCCTAATCCCAACCCGCGAACGGAGCAAAATCGGTGTTTTCAGACGATATATTAAATAAAGCGCAGGCGCTGATCAGCGCATCGGCGGCGGCCGGCGTTAAGATAGCGACGGTGGAATCCTGCACCGGCGGACTGATCGGCGGCTGCCTGGTATCCATCGCCGGGTCCTCGGCGGTATTCGAGCGCGGCTTTCTCACCTATTCAAACGAAGCTAAAATCGACATGGTCGGCGTGCCGCCCGCCACCATCGACGCCCACGGCGCGGTCAGCCGGGAGACGGCAATCGCCATGGCCGAAGGCGGGCTCGCATGCGCACCGGTGGATATGGCCGTAGCGGTCACCGGTATTGCCGGGCCGGCCGGTGGCACGGCGGAAAAGCCGGTCGGCATGGTCGCAATTTCGGTCGCCAGAAAGGGCCAAGATACGATCTGCGAGGTTCCGATATTTGATGGCGACCGCACGGAAATCAGATTGGCAACAGTCGAATACGCGCTCGATATGATGCTTAAAGTACTACATTAACTATAGACTGATTTTGCTCTTTTTTCAAAGGCATGCACCATTATTCTAACAGCTTCATTAAAGACTGCGCCGATCAGTTTTTGCAGTAGGCGCGAGCGGAATTCGAAGTCCACATAGAAATCGACAATGACCCCGTCGCCGTCTTTTAGGAAGAGCCAATGATTGTTTAAATATTTGAACGGGCCTTCCGAATAGGCAACGTCGATGCGCTCCCCTGCCCGGTCTAATTCGACAATACAGGTGAATCTTTCGCGGAACATTTTATAGCCGATGACCATATCGGCGGTGAGCTTATGGCCTTCAGCTTCGCGGATACGGGTGCCGACGCACCACGGCAGGAATTCAGGATATTTCTCAATATCGGAGACCAGGTCGAACATTTGCTCCGGCGTGTATGGCAGGCGTTTTTTTTCGGCGTGGGTGGGCATATATAGTGGTGCGGCTTTCGTCTTCTAGGTTTGGGCGGCGCGGGCTTGGCGCAGCGCTTTAAAATCTTCATCGGCATGGTAGGACGAACGCGTTAATGGTGTCGCCGAAACCTTTACAAACCCTTTCCCCCGGGCAAGCGCGTCCAATTCTTCAAATTCGACCGGCGTCACATAGCGATCAAT
>JABMOP010000115.1 GCA_013204125.1 Rhodospirillales bacterium
CCGAGCTACCGCGGCGACATAATCAATTCCATTGATTTCGACGAAGCCAAGCGCCGCCCGGACCCGCAGCGCATGGTGCGCGCCTATAACCAATCGGCGTCGACCCTCAATCTGATCCGCGCCTTTGCGCAAGGCGGATATGCCGATCTGCACCGGGTCCATCAATGGAACATGGGCTTCGTTGCCGATAGCCCCTTAGGCGAGCGCTATAAAGATTTGGCCAACCGGCTGGATGAAACGCTGGGCTTCATGGCTGCGTGCGGCCTCACATCCGACACCACGCCGCAAATTCGCGAAACCGAATTTTTCACTTCGCACGAAGCGCTTTTGCTGCCCTATGAGCAAGCGATGACCCGCGTCGATTCCCTGACCGGCGATTGGTACGATACCTCGGCGCATTTTTTATGGGCCGGCGACCGCACCCGCCAATTGGATAACGCGCATCTGGAATACTTACGCGGCATCTCGAACCCGGTGGCCTGCAAAGTCGGGCCAACCACGGATGCCGACGATCTGATCCGCCTGATCGATATTTTGAACCCGGAAAACGAGCCTGGGCGTATAACGCTGATTTCGCGCATGGGCGCCGGCAATGTCGGCGATCATCTGCCGGCGCTGGTGCGTAAAGTTAAAGAAGAAGGCCGCATCGTCGTCTGGAGTTGCGATCCGATGCACGGCAATACGGTGAAAAGCGGCAACGGCTACAAAACCCGGCCCTTCGATCTGATCCTTCAAGAAGTGGATGAATTTTTCGCGGTGGTGCGCGCCGAAAATGTGCATCCGGGCGGCGTTCATTTTGAATTGACCGGCCAGGACGTCACCGAATGTGTCGGCGGCGCCCAGGCGATTACCGAAGCCGATTTATCGAGCCGCTATCACACCCATTGCGATCCGCGCTTGAATGCGCGCCAAGCGCTGGAACTGGCGTTCGTCGTCGCCGACCGCTTAAAAGAAGACCGGGCCAATGGTCTGGGTGTGGCGGTTGGCACCGCCCGCGCTGCCGGCGGCATTTAAGGCGCTCCCCAGCCCGTGGCCGCTTTCACCTACCAAGCGACGATCCGGTTTTCGCATACCGACCCATCGGGCACGGTTTATTTTCCGCGCTTTTTTGAATTCATCCAGGCGGCCGCCGAAGACTGGTTTACCATCGGCCTCGGCATCAATTTTGCTCGGATGATTGGCGGCGGCGCGGGTCAGCCAACGGTCCACACCGAATGCGATTTTTCCAAGCCATGCTATTTGGGCGACAAGCTGGAGGTTACGGTCTATCTCGAAAAAATCGGGAGCAAATCCTTCGCGCTCCTCTTTCTCGGCGCGGTCGGCGGTGAAGCCCGGCTTCAAGCCCGCTCGGTGCAGGTGATGGTGAATTTAGAAACCGGGAAATCTTTCCCCATACCGGACGATATGCGCGCCGCCATGGAAAGCTATAAGGCGGCAAACCCGGCGCCTATTCTGGTTTGAAGCTAAGTCCTTCGCTTCGCTCAGGGTACTTAAGCTTCAGTGGTAATCAAGAAAAAAGAAGGCTTGGGGCGGCCCTTCACCTTCTTTTTGCATATTTTAAAGACAAGCCATTCCGTAGACCCGCGTCAAGGAATGACTTGCCCGAATTTTGTTACCAAACCCCTACGTTTTCCATCGATATCCAGGGTTCCGCCGGTTCCAGCGCGTCGCCTTTTTGCAAAAGTTCCACCGAAATATTTTCCGGCGAACGGATGAAGGCCATTTTGCCTTCGCGCGGCGGCCGGTTGATGGTAACGCCGGCATCCATCAATTTCTGGCAGGTGGCGTGAATGTCATCCACTTCATAAGCCACATGGCCGAAATTGCGGCCTTCGGAATATTCTTCCGGGTCCCAATTATGGGTCAGCTCAAGTTGCGAATCCGGGTTCCCTTCGGCGCCCAAAAATATCAACGTAAAGCGCCCGGCCTCCACTTCGCGCCGGCGTTGCTCGATCAGTCCCAGCTTGTTGCACCAAAAATCGAGGCTTTTGGCCTCGTCATTAATGCGGATCATGGTGTGTAGAAATTTCATCGGTGCCTCCGTTTTCGAAAAGAGCGATTTCCAATTGGGATGCATCATGCAAAATGGCAGAGGGGAATTCAAACCTCGGAATAAATCCGGAAAAAGAGGGAGGAACCGACATGAACGAAAACTCACGAACGGGCCTTAAGGCTCATCTGGTCGGCAGTGTGCCATTGGACGATTCCGAAGCCGTGTTTCGAACGGTGAGCGGAAGTTTGGGACCATTTCTCGACCGCTTACCGGACGGCGAAACCGGCGCACGCATCAATTGGATCAGGTTCATACAGGAAATGCTGAATGCCCATCCGGATTTAGAGGTAGATACCGCCGCACCGCCTATTCAATGGGTTCAATGGGACGGAGTTTTGTTGCGAGAAATTCCCCTTGTTAAGTTCAAGGACAGCGTTGATCCGGCCAATGTGAAATTTGATACCGGCTACGCCGATGCGGCGATCCAATCTTTTACCGATTTCGACAAGCTTCAAAGCGAAGGTGTTATTCCCGGTGGCGTTCGTTTTCAAATCTGTATCGCGACGCCGTTGGCATCGGGCTACAACTATGTATCGCCGGTGGCGCGGGGCGATTATTTGCGTGTCTTCGGCGCTCATATCACCGGCGAAGTGGAAAAAATCGCCGCCGCGTTGCCCAATGACCGCATCGCCATTCAGTGGGATGTGTGCCAGGAAGTATTGATGTGGGAAAATTACTACGGCCATCAGCCGGAGGGTTTTAAAGAGCAGATTTTTTCCGTCGCCGGGCAAATTGGCGATGCGGTGCCGGAACCGGTGGAGCTTGGCTACCATCTTTGCTACGACAGCCCCAAGGACGAACATCTGATCCAGCCCAAGGATATGGCCAATATGGTGGAAATGACGCGCGGCATAGTAAA
>JABMOP010000116.1 GCA_013204125.1 Rhodospirillales bacterium
CGCTCGGTTGGCTCAAAGTTTGGTGATGGCCAATCGGCAGCGCCGTATCTTCATAGGCGGACGCGCGAAGCGCCGCCGGCACGAAGGGTTCGCGCGGCAAGGCTTCCATCGCGGCAACGACGCGGCTATCGGTCACGCCGGCTTTGCGAAGCCCAAGTACCAGCCGCGCTTTGCGGTCATCAAAATTCATTTCTTTTTCTTAGCTCCGCCAAACAAATCAGCCAACTTGCGCATTGTCGGTTTGTGGGTGAGGTCCATCGACAGCGGCGTCACCGAAATTTTACCGGCGTGGATGGCGGCCAAATCAGTCCCGTCCGGATAAATCGTCGATATTTTCTGATTGCCGATCCAAAAATATTCATCGTCCCTGGGATCGCGCCCTTCCAAGATTTCATCGCCCACTTTGCGCCGCCCTTCACGGGTGATTTCTATGCCTTTGACTTGGGATTTAGGCACCGCAGGGAAATTGACGTTAATGAACACATCCTTGGACCAGCCGGCGCCGGTTACTTCTCGGATCACTTCAGCCGCATATCCGTCCGATGACGAAAACTCGGCCCGCTTAGATGCGCTGGCCGCCATATCCGCCACGCGCTGGCTCAGCGCAATCGCTGGAATTCCCAGCAAAGTCGCCTCCATAGCCGCCGCGATGGTGCCCGAATAGGTCATGTCTTCACCCAAGTTACTGCCGCGATTGATGCCCGAAAGCACCAAATCCGGTCTGCAATCTCTCATGATTCGGTTAACCGCAAGTAAAACACAGTCGGTGGGGGTTCCATCGACGGCAAATCGGCGGGCCGCGACTTTGCGGATGCGCAAGGGACGCCGGAGGGTCAATGAATGCCCGGCGCCCGATTGTTCGGCTTCAGGCGCTACAATCCACACTTCGGCGCCCATCGCTTTGGTGATTTTTTCCAGCCGTTTGAGGCCCGGCGCGCCGAAGCCGTCATCATTGGAAAGGAGGATGCGTGACTTTTTGAGGTTAAGCGGCGCCTTAAACATCTGCTTTGATGACTTCCAGCCCGCCCATATAGGGGCGCAATGCTTCGGGCACTTCGATCGAGCCGTCTTCGAGCTGGTAATTTTCGATGACCGCGATCAGTGTCCTGCCGACCGCCAGGCCCGAACCGTTCAAGGTATGAAGGAAGCGCGTTCCCTTGCCCTCGGCGGGGCGGAAACGGGCGTTCATGCGCCGTGCTTGGAAATCCCCGCAATTGGAAATCGAAGATATTTCCCGGTAGCGCCCCTGTCCCGCCAGCCAGACTTCAATATCGTGGGTTTTTTGCGCCGAAAATCCCAGATCACCGGTGCACAGAACCACCGTCCGGAACGGCAGGTTCAGCCGCTTTAATACTCCTTCGGCGATACCGGTCATGCGGTTGTGTTCGTCTGACGATTTATCCGGATGGACGATCGAGACCATTTCCACCTTGGTGAATTGGTGTTGGCGGATCATGCCGCGCGTATCTTTACCGGCCGAACCCGCTTCGGAGCGGAAACACCAGGTCATGGCGGTATAGCGGCGCGGCAAAGCCTTTTCGTCCAAAATTTCCCCGGCAACCATATTGGTCAGCGGCACTTCGGCGGTCGGGATCATCCAGTAATCATTTTCGGTACGAAATAGATCGTCAGCAAATTTCGGCAATTGGCCGGTGCCGAACAAAGCGCTGTCTTTGACCAAGGCCGGTGGATTAACCTCGGTCAGCCCAAATTCGGTGGTGTGCATATCGAGCATGAAGGACGACAGCGCCCGTTCCATACGCGCAAGGGCGCCGGACAAGATGACAAAGCGCGCGCCGGACATCTTGGCCGCGGTTTCGAAATCCATCAGCCCCAAGGCTTCACCGATATCGAAATGCTCTTTCGGCGCAAAAGAATACTCGCGCGGCGCGCCCCAGCGATTGATTTCGACGTTATCGTTTTCGTCGGCGCCGTCCGGCACATCGCCCGCTGGAATATTGGGCAAACCGCCAAGCGCCGCATGCAATTCGTCTGAGGCCGCGCTCGCCAGTTTTTCGGCTTCTGCCTGGCTCTCCTTGGACCTCGCAACCTCTTCCATTTCGGCGGCAGCCTCGATGCCTTTGGATTTGGCGGCGCCGATGATTTTGGATAGCTCGTTGCGCCGGGTTTGAAGTTCTTGCGCCGTGGTCTGCGCGCCGCGCCGGCGGGCGTCAATTTCGATCAGCGCTTCGGCCTGAGGGTCCAACCCACGGCGCTTCATACCGGCATCGAAGGCACCCGGCTCGTCACGAATATATTTGATATCGAACATTTAGATCCTCATTGGGCGCTGCATATGAGCCGGCCTCGGTCAGCTCATATTAAAATCGTTCTCTTCGGTCGGCTCGCCCTCAGCTTCGGCGTCTTCGGTCTTCCCTTTTTCAATCATGCGGACGGCAATGATGGAAATTTCATAAAGTGCAATGATCGGCAGCGCCAGACCGATTTGGCTGATGACGTCGGGCGGCGTCAGCACGGCGGCGACAATAAAGGCGACAACGATGGCGTAGCGGCGCTTGGACGCCAAGCCTTTGGCGCTGGTAAATCCCGCCCGCGCCAAAAGCGTCAGCAAAATCGGCAATTGGAACGAGATGCCGAAAGCGAAGATCAAACGCATGACCAAGGACAAATATTCGCTGACCTTGGCTTCCAGTTGAATCGGCAGGCCACCCGCCACCCCGGCGTTTTCGAAGCTTAGGAAAAATTTCCAGGCGAGCGGGAAAATAAAATAATAAACAATCGCCCCGCCGGTAAAAAATAGGATCGGCGTCAAAATAAGATAGGGCAATAATGCCCGCTTTTCCTTGGCATAAAGGCCGGGCGCGACAAATTTCCAAAATTGCCCGGCGATCACCGGAAACGCCAGGAACAGGGCAGCAAAGAACGCGACCTTGATATAGGTAAAGAAGGCTTCGTGCAGCG
>JABMOP010000117.1 GCA_013204125.1 Rhodospirillales bacterium
GCTCTGTTTTATCAGCGCGTCTTTTTCGGTTGACCATTTACCGGCGGCGATGGCCGCAACGAGGCCGGCATCCGGCTGATGCGGCCCGGATAATATAATGGCCTCAGCACCGACGCCCGCCAATGCCTCTCTCGCTTTTTCCCGCGCGTCCCCGGCGATTTGCACAGGGCGGGCGGAATCGATCAATGATATGAGTTCGATAGGGTCCATCGCGGCAGGATCGCTTGGATTTTGGCCACCTTCGCCGAACGCTTGAGCATAAACATCGGCGCGTTTGGTCTCCATCGCGATTACCAGGTTTCCGGTGCGCCGGCACTCTTCGCCTAAGCCGCCATATACCGCTTCAAAGGTTGTGATGCCGATTAACGGGCGCGAAGCCGCTAGCGAGAGGGCGCGTGCCGTCGCCAAGCCGATCCGAAGGCCTGTAAAAGCGCCGGGCCCAATGGTGACCGCGATGGCATCCAACTCCGAATATTCCACACCGCCAATCCCCATGACCTCTTCGATCATCGGGACCAGGGCTTCTGCCTGGCCGCGCTCCATCACTTCAAAACGATGGGCGCAAATTTTTCCATCGCGCCAAATAGCGGCGGAACATGTTGATGTCGCCGTATCAAATCCCAATATTTGCAAGTTGTAACGCCACTATTGCTTAATCCTGAACTAGTTATAATAAGTGAAACCGGAAAATACACTCTAGCAATCGAATATAATGAGCCTGATCTCGATCACACCTGACAGCCACGATGTCGAATTAGAAATTGTCTACGCGACTTCCAGCAATTTTACTGGCGCGCCGGTTTACGGCCGTGCAGCATGTTATTTACATGAAGAGGCCGAAGCACTCCTGAGGCGCGCGGTGGCAATCGCCCAACATATGGGGTTCCGTTTGAAAATATTTGACGCCTTTCGCCCGGTTGAGGCGCAGTGGGCTTTATGGGAACACACCCCGGATCCTGAATTTTTAGCCGATCCCCGGCGCGGCTCGCCCCATTCCAGGGGGGCGGCAGTCGATCTCACGCTGATCGATGACCACGGGCAGGAATTGGAAATGGGCACTGCGTTTGATGAATTTTCACCGCTTTCCCATCATGGAAATTTGGATATAAATGGCCAAGCACAACGTAACCGGGCCCTATTGATTGGATTGATGAGCGCGGCCGGCTGGGATTTTTACCGGAATGAATGGTGGCATTATCAATTATTCGATGCAAAGCGCCTCCCGGTCTTAAACGATCATGATTTGGATGAGCCGATGATGCCGGAGACATCAATTTGACCCTTAAATCTTTTCTCGCCCAATTTCTCGGGCGCGCCTTAGGCGCGGCGGCGGCGCTCACCCTCCTCGCGCCGGACATCGTAGCTGCCGCAGAATCGGCGGTTATTTTGATGTACCATCGTTTCGGCGAAGACCGCTATCCGACAACCAATATCAAACTCGAACAATTCGAAGCGCATCTTGCCGAACTTAAAAGCGGCCCCTACACCGTCTTGCCGGTTTCTGAAATCACACGGCGGATGCAAAACGGCGCATCGTTTCCAGAGCGGACGGTCGGCATCACCATAGACGATGGTTATTTATCCATATACCGGGAAGCCTTGCCGCGTTTGAAGGCGGCCGGGCTGCCGTTCACGGTGTTTGTGTCTACCGATGCCATCGACCGCGGCCTCTCCAGCCATATGAATTGGCATCAAATCCGCGAGTTAAAAGCATCCGGCGGCGAAATCGGCGCCCATTCCGCATCCCATTTCCACATGGTTACGGCAAACGATGCGCGCATAGCTGCCGAGCTCGATAACTCGGGCAAGCGATATACCGAAGAATTGGGCGGTGTGCCCCGCCTGTTTGCTTATCCTTACGGCGAGGCGGGCTTGCGCGAAAAAAAATTCGTATTGGGCGGTGGTTATAGCGCCGCGTTCGGCCAGCATTCGGGCGTCTTTAACCCAACCTCGGATCCCGGCTATATCCCCCGGTTTGCCCTAAACGAACAATTTGGCTCGATAGAACGGTTTCGTCTGGTGGTCAACGCATTGCCGATCCCAACCGATGATATGACGCCGGTAGATGCAAACATTACCGGTAACAACCCGCCGCTCTTGGGGTTTACGGTGAAAGGGGATTTAGGCAGCCTCAAGCGTCTTGGCTGTTTCTCGTCTTCCGAAGGAAAATTACAGGTGGAAATTCTCGGCAACGCGCGTGTCGAGATACGCCTGAGCCAACCGATGCCCGAAGGGCGGTCGCGCATAAATTGTACCATGTCCGATAGTTCGGGCCGCTGGCGGTGGCTCGGACGGCAATATTACGTGCGTCCTAAATAGCCGGTTTTTTACTGAATTGCAGCGCCGAATTTCCGAGACGCGCACCATCCAATTCATGCAGCCGATTGGTGCTGATGATGGTCATAATTGTGCTCACATAAGCGCTGCCGCGTTCGGAATAGCCGTCCAGCATTTTGGCCAAACGAACACCGCTCAATTGTCCGTTTTCAGCGTGGATGGCGCGGCGTTCTGCGCGGAACCGGCGATACGCCCGGTGCGTGTTTAAGTTGCGCACATAAGCCCGGACCGCTCCCATCAAACTGGGGAACGCCTTGATACGATGTTCCTTACCTTGATCACGCCGATTGGGCACGATGCCTTTTGCCGAAGCAAAGGTCCATTGCCCGAACAAGGCGTTTCCTTCGCGGGCAAATCTGGATGTGCCCCATCCGCTTTCTTCGGCCGCTTGGGCAATCGCCAGGGACGGCGGCACCGTATCCATACGGCGCGCTAATTCTTTCAATTCGCCGCGCTCGACATCGTAATATTCGGTCATCGCGGCCAACCACAGGCGATCATCCGCTGCCAGCCGCTTGCCGGCTTTATCCACTTTAATTAGTTTCAACAGGCGTTGCCGGTCTTCGCTGATCTTATCATTGACGCTCAGCACCAGCGGCAAAACCATCTTGAAGAATAATTTTTTGCGCGCTTCGGGTTGAGAAACCCCCCTCATATCGCGCGGGAACGAGGGCAGGAAAAAGCGCGGCACATCGCCGGCGCCGACCCTCACCCGTTCAATGTTATAATCCAAATTTCTAAAGGTGTTGGCGACATTAGCCACCGTCGCCAACCGCACCCGGCTACCAGAGAACCCGGCGGCCGTCGACATGGCGTTCAAAGACATGGCGTCCAAAGGCATGGCGTCCAAAGACATGGCGTTCAAAGACATGGCGCTCAAATTCTCTGCCATGTCAGGCACGACAAATTCTGCGCGCGGAGACTTGGTTGCCGTATGCAACGGATCAATTGCCGCCACAAGCGCCAAACCGGCCACACATGCACACACACTCGATATTAAGGCCTTCTCGAACGCGCTCATTCGAGAATCCCCGACTTACCCCACATACCCACGATTACCTGCCTTTAATTCCCTCGATCGGTTAAACGAAGCGTGCAAACGATTCTCGTTTTATACGTATAATCGCCGCACCGTTCCCCTGGCCGGTAGATGCCATTATGGGATTACGCGCGGCTCTTACCAGTGATTTTTTTATAACGTGAAAAGGTTGAATATTTCTTAAATTTAGCAATGGTTTACTGGCAACAGTGTGACCATTAGACGAGGCGTGTCTGAAATTTTTGTGCTATTTAAGCAACAGTCTTTTGTGCTTAAAAAGTCAAAATGGCGGATTGATGCCGAATCTTAACCACGCGGATTGAGAAATCCCATGACTTTGAACACTTCTTCAAGGTTCGGCTGTGCAATAGCGCGCGCCCGATCGGCGCCGTCTGCAAGCACGCTATCCAGATATCCCGCATCCTCCATCAGGCGCGCCATTTCGACGCCGACCGGCGCCAGCACTTCGACCGCCAGATCAGATAGAGTTTGTTTGAACTCGGAAAATTGTTTGCCGGCGTGCGCGGCAACCACATCTTCTATGGGTGCATCGGCAAGCGCCGCAAATATATTGAGAAGGTTTGCCGCTTCGGGCCGACCCTCCAATCCGGCGACAGTATCGGGCAAGCTATCGGGATCCGTTTTCGCTTTGCGGATTTTGCGGGCGATGGTGTCCGCATTGTCGATCATATTGATGCGAGAATTTTCGGACGGGTCCGATTTGCTCATCTTCGACGCGCCATCCTTCAAAGACATAACCCGCGTCGCCGCGCCCAGAATAAGGGGTTCCGGCAGCGGGAAAAGATCAACGGCGTAATCATTGTTGAATTTTTGCGCGATATCGCGGGCCAGTTCCAAATGCTGCTTCTGGTCTTCGCCGACCGGCACATGGGTCGCCTTATAGAGGAGAATATCGGCGGCCATGAGATTGGGATAGGCGTAAAGCCCGACCGATGCGTTCTCACTGTTCTTGCCGGCCTTTTCCTTAAACTGGGTCATGCGGTTGAGCCAGCCGAGACGCGCCACGCAATTAAACAGCCAGGCCAGTTCCGCATGCTGGGAAACTTGGCTCTGGTTAAAAATAATATTGCTTTTAGGGTCGAGCCCGGCGGCGATCAGTCCGGCAGCCACTTCGCGCGTGCTGGATGCAAGCTCGGTCGGGTCTTGCCAGACGGTGACGGCGTGCAGATCAACAACGCAATAAAGGCACTCGTAATCATTTTGCAGCCGCACCCAATTTTTGAGCGCGCCGAGATAATTGCCGAGGTGTAAATCCCCAGAAGGCTGGACGCCTGAAAAAATGCGGCTCATGCTTTGGTCCCGTTGCTTGGCTTCGGAAAGGGCGGTGTTATGGCTGGCCGGGTGCTCAAGGTCAAGCCGACCTTGCCGGTAATATCCGGCGTAAATCGGCAATCGTGGCCGACCCGGTCAGCACGGCCGCAGCGCCATAAACCGCCAATCCGCCGCCAACTAAAATTAATAATGCAAGAATTCGAGATGCCGCCCCGCCGGCCAGCCACGGCGCCAAGGCTTCATTGCCGGCCCACAATGCGGCCGCCAAAATTACAGATGCGACA
>JABMOP010000118.1 GCA_013204125.1 Rhodospirillales bacterium
ATACAATATCGCTCAAAATATTCGCGCCGGGCGAAACCGGCTTCGAGACGGACCGAGACCAAGGCAGCACCTTCTATTTCGAAATCCCCCTTGCCGCCAGCGCTGGTCTGTAACCCCGTTATTGTAGTCGCTTGGCAAAACTGCTAATCCACATATCGGTTGCTCAAACAGCGTGAAAAATGCGCGAACGAGCCAAAAATATTGTGGGGAAAAACAATGAAACTGGTCTATTTCGACGATTTTAAATTGGGCGTTATGAATGGCGACAAAGTTGTCGATGTCAGCAACATCGTCGCCGATATCCCGCATACCGGACCGCATAATTTGATAAGCGGCCTGATCGAACAGTTTGCTGATTATAAGGCGGCGCTTGAAGTTGCCGCCACCGGGAGGGGGGTGCCCATCTCCGATGTTCGAATTCGCCCGCCGCTTCCGAAACCCTACAACATTGATTGCATGGCCGTGAACTACATGGAAAACGGCACCCGCGACGAGCCTGCGGCGATCAACGCATTCCTTAAATCGCCCAACGCCATTATCGGCAACGGCGATACCATGGTGTTGCCCGATGTGCCGGCCACCATATTCGAAGGCGAAGCGGAATTGGCGCTGGTCATCGGCACGCGCGCCGCCAACGTCTCCCAAGCCGACGCCATGGATTATGTGTTTGGCTACACCAACTTCATCGACGGCTCGGCGCGCGGCCTCGGCCCCGGCGCCAACACTTTCTATATGATGAAATCGCGCGAAACCTACGCGCCGATCGGCCCCTATATCGTGACCAAGGATGAAATCGACGATCCGCAAAGCCTCGATGTCAAATTATGGGTCAACGGCGATTTGAAGCAGGATTTCAATACCGACGACATGGCGCATAAAATTCCGCGTATTGTCGAATGGGTCAGCTCCATTCACACCTTGGAGCCAGGTGATATTATCGCCACCGGCACCAACCACCGCGGCCTGTCTTCGTTCCAGGGCGGCGATAAGGTCGAATTGGAAGTCGAAGGTTTGGGCCGACTGTCGATCAACATCCAGGATGATTTAAACCGCACCTGGGCGCGGACAACCCGGCTGGAACACGCAGATTCCGGCGCCGAAGGCGTTTCCACCCCGCAATTGACCGGCAAATACGCACCGTCTTAGCTTTTAAGGGGTTTCCGTGCGGTCGGCCATGGTATGGTCCAATTTGACAATTATGTTGTCTAATTTATTATTTTTGACAATATAATTGTCGGATCAGGGTCTCTATCCGCCGAACGGGTACACTGGATGGCCTTTGACGCCGGTTTCGACCATCAGCAGGCCACCGGCATCGGGCTCAGCGGCAAGCTGGTTGTCATCGAGATTTTGCGATGCGGTGGTGATAAACATCGTTGTCATATGCGGACCGCCGAAGGCCGGCATGGTCGGCTGCGAAGCAGGCAGCGGGATTTCCTCGATGATTTCTCCGGCGTCATTGATACAAACAACCTTTCCGCCGCCATAAAGCGCCGCCCAATAGCCGCCTTCCGCGTCCATTGCGGCGCCATCGACACCGCCGCCGGTCGCCCGGTCATAGGCGAAATAATTTTGTTCCTGGCCGGTCTTGCCCGCCGCCAAATCGAATTCTAAGCGCCGCACCATGCCGCGGCGGCTATCGGTGTGATACATACGCGTATCGTCCGGCGACCAGGCAAGGCCATTTGGGATACAGAACCCTGCCGCGATTTTTGTCACCGTCAAATCAGGATCAATGCGGTAAAACGCGCCGATCGGCTTGATATGGTCGTTCAAATCCATGGTCCCCACCCACAAACGCCCGGCGGCATCGCATTTACCGTCATTGGGGCGGGTCTCCGGCTGGTCCTCTTCCAACGCCACCAGCTTTTCCCAGATTTCGCTTTCCGGATCGAAGCCATAGATACCATCGACCAGCGCCGCGATCAGCCCGCCCGAAGCTCGGAGCGCGATCATGCCGGCCGGCGCCGGCGCATCCCAGCTTTGCGTATCTCCGCCGGCAGGCTCGGCGCGGTGGATGCGCTGGGACCCGATATCGGTCCAATAAACCGCGCCCTCCGCCGCCGACCAGACCGGGCTTTCGCCCAAGACCGCGCGTTCCGGCGCTAAATTAACGATCTCCGCCATGATTGCCTCTCTAGAGCCCGTAATACCACGGCGCGAGCAGGGTAAATGTCGCCCATAGGATTATGATGATCGGGATACCGGCGCGCGCGAAATCGATAAACGTGTAATGGCCCGGCCCCATGACCAGAAGGCTGGTCTGGTAGCCGATCGGTGTCGCGATGGCGCAATTAGCGCCGAACACCACCGCCACGGCGAAGGCTTCCACCGGCACGCTCAATTCATGAGCGATACCGACGGCGATGGGTGTAAACAGAACCGCCGCCGCCTTGGCGCTGATAATATTGGAAAGCGCGGCAACCAAAAGAAAGAACGCCGATAAAACAATCGCCGGCGATGCATCTTGAAGCGCCGAAATTAGAGTGTGGGCGAGCCACCCGGCGCCGCCCGTCGCCTGCATGGCAAGGCCCATGGCAAGGGCCGCCGGAATCATCGTGAAAATTTTGGAATCGAGCGCGCGCGCCGCCGCGGCGAAAGTTAGCACGCCGAGCGCCACCATCCCGACCGCGCCCAGAAGCGCCGCCGTCACCACCGGCAGCAATCCCGTGCCGGCGCAAATAATAACGCCGCTAAATAACATCATCGCCCGTTTGGCATGGTCGAGCGCCGGTAATTCTTCCGCCGACCATTCGAGCAACACCACATCTTGGTTGCGGCGCAGCGATTGAATATCTTCCGGGCGGCCTTGGACGAGAAGAATATCCCCTTCTTCCAGCCGGATTTCCGTGATCTGAGTGCGCAACATGCGCGAACGGCGCTGCACCGCCATCACCACGCAATGAAATTTATGGCGGAAACCGATCATTCGTAAATTCAAACCGGCCATGCGCGAAGCCGGCGCCACCATGACTTCGACCAGCATACGCTCGCCTGATTGCCAGCGCCCGTCGCCTTCCATTCCGTCCTGCAAGTCGGGCACCAGGAGACCGGGGTCATGCGCCACCGCATCGGCCAGCGCGGCGCGGGTACCGGCGATCACCAATACGTCGCCTTCGGCAAGCTCGACGCCTTCGAACGGCGGCAAAATGGCGTCCTCGCCGCGTTCAATCACGCGCAGGGTCAAATCGGGATAGGCGCCGAAAATTCCGGTGCTGGATTGCAGCCCAATTATTTTTGAATCCGGTCCAATGGTTATTTGCGCCAAATAATGACGCCCGCCGCCGGCCATAATTTCCTGTACGCCGGAGGCCCGGTCGGTCAGCAACTTGGGCACGAACAGAAGGGTAAACACCAATCCGACCGCCGCCAAAATAATCCCCGGCACGGTGAACTGGAAAAAACTAAAGGGCGTTTCGCCCAATTCTTCGAGCGCACCGGACACCAAGAGATTGGTTCCCGATCCGATGATCGTCGTCATGCCGCCCAGAACAGCGGCAAAAGACAACGGCATCATGACTTTGCTGGCCGACGTATTGAAGCGCCGCGCCACCGCTTCCATGATGGGTATGAATATGACGACCACAGGAATGTTGTTCAGAAAGCCCGAAACCACCAGAACCACGACCAGGGTGATGACAATTGTTACCGCCCCATGGCCGCCGCCCGCCGCCATGACGATGCGGGCGCCGCGGTCGAGAACCCCGGCGCGCACCATACCTTGGCCGACAACTAAAAGCGCTAAAACCGTAATCAACGCCGGATTGGCAAAACCGGCGATCAGACGTTCCGATGACAACGCGTTGGCAACCCCGCCGGCGGTCACCGGTTGCAAGTGGAAATAGACCATGAGGGCGCCCAAGACCGCGATCGAGGTCACTTCCACGGGCACCCGCTCGACCGCATAGAGGCCGAGCGCGCCGAATATCAGCGCAAACGTCACCCACATCGAAAGATTGGGCACGATTAATTCCGCAGCTTGGTTCATACCGTTAAATACCTGCTAATCCCTGAATCGAATGAACAGGTTAGCGCGTCAGGCAATTCGCGCAAGATGTCTGATTTAAAGCGCAGCTTCGATGGCCGCGCCGAGATCTTTGGTCGAAGCCTTGCCGCCCATATCCGGGGTCAAACAGCTCCCATCGGCGAGCACCTTTTCGATTGCCGCGACAATCGCCGCCGCCGCCTCGGTTTCGCCGAAATGATCGAGCATCATCGCCCCGGACCAAATTTGCCCGATCGGATTGGCAATGCCTTTGCCGGCGATATCCGGAGCCGAGCCATGCACAGGTTCAAACATCGAAGGGAAATTGCGTTCCGGGTTGATATTACCCGACGGCGCGATACCGATGGTGCCGGTTACCGCCGGGCCCAGATCCGATAATATATCGCCAAACAGGTTCGAGCCGACAACGACGTCGAACCAATCGGGGTTCCGAACAAAATGCGCGGTCAGGATATCGATGTGAAATTTATCGACCTCAATTTCCGGATAGGCTTTGCTCATTTCGGCGACACGCTCGTCCCAATAGGGCATGGTATGGATGATGCCGTTGGATTTGGTCGCCGAGGTCAGATGCTTTTTATCCCGGGAGCGCGCAAGAT
>JABMOP010000119.1 GCA_013204125.1 Rhodospirillales bacterium
ATCCAGGATAGGACGGCGAGAACGGCGGCGCCGGCTACCGGCCATAAGACCGTCTGATTGAACGGGGCTTCCGCCCAACCCGCAGCGGCCAGCCAGGCCAAAAGAATGACCGGGACCACGGCCAACCCGCCGCCGCGCAAAGTAGGCGTCTGGTGGCTTGATCGCTCGTTCGGCACGTCCATGACCGGTAGAAAGCGCACCAAAATGCCGGTCCCAAGGGCGGCGAAGGCGGCAGATGCAATAAAAAAGGCGGCAGGGATTATTATATCCATGCCGCCTGTATAGCCGGAAAGCCTAGATTGTTAAATGGAGATGGTCTCCCCGCTTTTAAGAGCGGCCTGACATTTTTCGAGAACGGCAACCACATCGGCGCCTAAACGCAATCCTTCATGATTGTTTGAGCCTGCCAAAATCCCCTTCGCAAATTCGCTGATGACGTTATCCACCGGCAAAGAGCCTTCTATTTTTATGCTTTTCCACTCCTGGGCGGCCGCCGATTTCGATGCGAATCCATGCGTGCCGACACCGTCGTATCTTAAAGAGACATCGTCGGCCCGAACTTCGAACAGCCGGTATTTATCCGGGCTTAGATTATCCAGTCGAATGGCGGCGGAAACCGTATCGAACTGTAATTGAATTTCCACTCGTTCGCCGATGCCGCCTTGTTCATCGCGTCGCTCCAAAACCGCGGCGGTGGCTTTGGTTGGCATGGCGCCCATGATATCTAGCGCCATTGCAACCTCATGCGCACCCCAGTCCCAAAGCACCGGTATATTGCTGCGGAACGGCCCCCAGTTGCCTGCGCTCGCGCTGATATGGCTGACAACAGCCGCGCCGCCCAATTTAGCCAGATGGTCTTTAAGGTGGCGAAAGGCCGGGTTGAACAATTGCGTATGGTCGACCATGACGAAAGAATTTTGGGTTTTTGCCAACTGCAAAAGCTGCTTTGCGCTTGCCGTATCCATCGTGACCGGTTTTTCTAAAAGTGCCGGCAGGCCTGCTTTGATGGCGGCGGCGGCAATATTCATTTGAGCTTCGGGCGGCACGGCAATAATAAGTCCGTCCAATATACCTTTCGGCGCCGCCATTTCGATCAGATCCCGCCAATCGGAAGTGGTCGGGCAGCCTTCGGGCGCGATAGCCCGGTTATCGCTGTTTCGGCTGGAAAGTGCGGCGAGGCTGACGCCTTCCATTCGCTCCAAGGTGGCGGCATAGATGCGCCCCCATCGCCCGCCGCCGACAAGACCGAGCCTTACCTCCCGGCTCACTCAAGAAAACTCGTTCAACGCAACATCAGGCGCCGCTGATGCTAGGGGTTGCTCGGTAAAGATGCGAACCGCCAATTCCAGCATGAGCAGGCTGTAAACTCTAAATCCATGTTGATCGGGGCTTTGCAGCAATCGTCCGATGCCTTCCGCTGACCACCAGCCGCGCTCCAGCGTTTCTGGCCGCGTCAGAAGCCGGCGTGCTGTATCGCCGAGGCCGCTTTTTATCCAATGGGGCACTGGCGAAGCAAACCCTCGTTTCGGCGCGCTCAACACGTCACCTGGAAGTAAATCCTGGGCCATCGCACGTTCCAGCGCTTTTTGCCGATTGCCCGGGGTTCGAATGGCGTCCGGTACGCTGAGAGCCGCTTCCACCAATCGATGATCAAGGAACGGCACGCGGCCTTCGACGCTGACGGCCATGGAGGTGCGGTCGAGGAGGGTCAGCAAATCTTCGGGCAGGTAAGTGGCCTGGTCGGCATAAAGGGCAGCGGTTTGTTTGCTGGCGCCGGTTAGCTCCATGTATAAATTAAAGGCGCCTGTTTGAGCCGGGCCCGGTAGATCAACCGTGCTGCCGATAAGCGCCATAATTGGCGGTGGGAAAAGGGTCGAATGGGCATGCAAATATGCCCCTCGGTCACTATCAAACATTGCCGCCCGTTTCAGCCGCCAAGCGGTCATCGGCGATACCATCCCGGCGGCCGGTTCAATAAAGTTCCGCCGCAGCCAACCGGGCGCGGTCAGGTAGCTGCGTTCCACCGGAAGCTGAAAATACCTGCCATAGCCGGCAAACAGTTCATCACCGCCGGTGCCATTGAGAGCGACGGTAATGTGTTCGCTTAAAGCGCGCTCGATCAGATAATTGGGGAGCAACGCCGCGTCGTTCAACGGCTCTTCTGCAAACCATGCAAGGTTCACCAAATGGCCGGCTATATCGTCTGCGGAAATTACGATTTCCGTGTGTTTGGTTGCGTATCTATCTGCCACTTTACGGGCGAGCGGCGCTTCATCCACCAACGCGCCTTCGAAACTGACGGTAAAAGTATTGATAGGCCGGCTTGAGTGGCGCGCCGCCAGGGCAACCATCAATCCCGAATCGATGCCGCCCGATAAGAGGGCGCCGACCGGAACGTCGCTGCGAAGCTGCATCTGCACCGATGAGCTCAGCAATTCGAGCATGTACTCAGCAATCTCGTCCGGCCCGCCGGGAAGTTCCGTGTCGGCGGACGGCAGCCAATAGCGTTCGATGCCAATGCCGCCGCTATCCACCGTCAATCGATGCGCCGGGGGCAATTTTTTGATGCCGGCAAACATCGTGTCGGGCGACGCTACGTAGCCGTGCGAAAGATAGGCGCCGATGGCCGCCTCATTAATTTCAGGTTTTATCAGCCCGGTCGCAAAGATGGCCTTGATCTCAGACGCGAACACAACGCCGCCGCCGGGAAGTTCGGCCCAATAGAGCGGTTTTATGCCAAGCCGGTCGCGTACCAAGGTTAGCCGGCGCTTGTTTAGATCATAAAGCGCGAGGGCGAACATGCCGTTGAGATGATGAATAAAATCGTCGCCATACTCGGTTGCCGCCGCCAGTACCGTTTCCATATCACCCTTGGTTTTGTAAGCATGATTGGGAAGCGCTTTCCTTAGCTCCAGATAGTTATATATCTCGCCATTACCGAGGAGAACCCTGCCGCCGGCATCGTCTTGGAGCGGTTGTTGCCCGGTTTCCAAATCGATAATGGAAAGCCGGCAAAAGCCGGCTTTAAAACATCCATCGGGAGCATCGTAATAGCTTATCCCGTCAGGGCCCCGGTGCGCCATCACCCGCAACGCATCGCCAAGACCGGCACTCCTTGGAAATCCACCTTTAGCGGTGAACAGGCCTACAATTCCGCACATGGCTCGGCTGTTGTTTTCATTTTCTGTTTGATGGTTGAGGTTTGGTGGGAAAAATGACCGGCTCGGCGATCAGGCTGATCCCGAATAAGATTTGTCGGTCCAATCAAAAAATCTGGCAAGCCCGTCATCTAATCCCACAATTGGTTCAAACCCGAGTTGAAGTTTGGCCTTGGTAATATCCGGGCTGCGGCGAAGCGGCTCGTCCGCCGGGTAGCTGTCGGGATATTCAATGATGTCATATTTCACGCTTCCGCCAACAACGGTCTGAATGCGCGTTACCAGATCAATCATCGAAATTTCCGGTGCCGGGTTGCCAATATTATAGGCTTCGCCCGGCACGCCCTTTAAGACGACAAGAAGAAACCCAACCATGGCGTCGGTGATGTAGCAGAAGGTGCGGGTCTGATCGCCCGAAC
>JABMOP010000012.1 GCA_013204125.1 Rhodospirillales bacterium
ACTGGCGCGGGCATGATGGATTGCAAAAAAGCGCTCACCGAAAATGGGGGTGACTTAGAATCCTCGGTCGATTGGCTGCGCACCCAAGGACTTGCCGCGGCCGCAAAAAAAGCCGGCCGAGTAGCATCCGAAGGGCTTGTCGGCATCCAGGCCGACGGCACTAAGGGCGCCATGGTTGAAATCAATGCGGAGACAGATTTCGTTGCCCGCAACGAAACGTTCCAAGATTTCGTCGCCGGCGTGACCGATCTGACCTTGGGCAGCGCCATTAGTTCGGTGGAAGATCTTGCGAACGCGCCGTTCGCCGGCGGCGATGGCACTGTCGCCGATGCCGTAACCACTATGATCTCAACTATCGGCGAGAATATGAGCCTCCGCCGTTTGGCATTCATGAGCGTCGATGGCGGCGTCGTTTCGACCTACATGCACAATGCGCTCAGACCCGGCCTTGGTAAAATTGGTGTTTTGGTGGCGCTGGAATCTTCTGGCGATAAGCAAAAATTGGACGCTTTTGGCAAGCAATTGGCCATGCATATTGCAGCCGCCAACCCGCAATCTCTGTCGCGGGATGATTTGAATCCGGCGGATCTAGAACGCGAACGAAAAATTTTAATCGAACAGGCCAAAGATTCCGGCAAACCCGCCGACATCATTGAAAAAATGATCGAAGGCCGAATTCGTAAATATTACGAGGAAGTCTGCTTGGTTGATCAAACTTATGTCATCGATGGCGAAAATAAGGTCGCAAAAGCGGTTGAAGCCGCCGCAAAGGAGATTGGCGCCGAAATCAAAATTGCCGGTTTCCAACGATTCGCCCTGGGCGAAGGCATCGAGAAGGAAGAGGACGATTTCGCCGCCGAAGTAGCTGCGGCCGCAGGCGGCTAAGCCTTTGACTTTGGGCAAATTTCAGAACCTTTGTCCGATCATGCGCATTTTGAGCGCGCCGAAGCCGAAATTGTTATACATTAACCACTGGCGCCTCCCGGCAACGGTGGTGTCGTTTGAACCCGGAATTCCCGGCCCTTAATTGCGTCCGTTATAGATCATCACCAGATGCCAAAAGGCCCAGTTTATAAACGCGTTCTCCTGAAGATTTCAGGCGAAGGACTGATGGGAAATCAGGAATTCGGACTGGAAACGACAGCAATGGAACGCATTGCCCAAGAAATCAAAACTGTTTGCGATATGGGGGTCGAAGTCTGCTTGGTTATCGGCGGCGGCAATATATTTCGTGGTATTGCCGGCGTGGCGGCAGGGTTGGAGCGGTCGAGCGCCGATCATATGGGCATGTTGGCGACCGTCATCAATGCTCTTGGCGTACAATCGGTCCTAGAAGCGAATGGCACACCAACCCGCGTATTATCGGCCATCCCGATGCAGACGGTGTGCGAACCTTATATTCGGCGGCGCGCCATGCGCCACATGGAAAAGGGCCGGGTGGTTATTTTCGCCGCCGGCACCGGCAATCCATTTTTCACCACCGATACCGCCGCCGCGCTCAGGGCTGCGGAAATGAATTGCGATGCCCTGTTCAAAGGGACGCAAGTGGATGGCGTTTATAGCGCTGATCCGAAAACACATCCAGACGCGGAACGATATGCTTCGTTGACCTATAGGGATGTTTTGACCAAAGACTTAAAGGTTATGGATGCTTCGGCGATTTCGCTATCGCGCGAAAATGGTATTCCTATCCTCGTGTTTTCTATACAAACGCCGGGTGCATTTGCCGAAGTGATATCGGGTAACGGTAAATCGACTATCATCACAGAAATGGCGGAGATTTAGATGGATTTCGAAGCAATTAAAAAAGACATTCGGCGGCGTATGGAAGGCGCCTTGGAGGTATTGCATACGGAGTTCGGTGGATTGCGAGCCGGGCGCGCCTCGACGAGCCTGTTGGAGCCGTTGCAAGTCGAAGCCTACGGCCAGCCTATGGCTATGACACAAGTCGGGACCGTCGGCGTGCCGGAGCCGCGTATGCTGACGGTACAGGTTTGGGATAAAGGCCTGGTCGGCGCGGTTGAAAAAGCTATTCGCGAATCCGATCTCGGCCTCAATCCGTCAACTGATGGCCAATTGGTGCGGATTCCGATCCCGCCCTTAAGCGCGGAGCGGCGCGAAGAAATTGTCAAGATTGCGGGACGGTATACCGAAGAAGCCAAAGTTGCGGTGCGTAACATCCGACGGCATAGCTTAGATGAGATTAAAAAAACTGAGAAAAGTGGAGGTATATCGAAAGACGAACTGCGCGATTACAGTGATGAAATCCAAGTATCCACCGACGAATTTGTAAAAAGCATGGATGAATTGCTGGCCAAGAAAGAACAAGAAATCATGCAGGTTTAACCAAGCGATGAAACCGGCGCCCTCCTTAAATACCCCGCCGCCGCCGACCCACGTTGCCATCATCATGGACGGCAATGGGAGATGGGCCAAAGCAAAGGGATTGCCGCGGATTGAGGGGCACCGGCGCGGCGCAGATTCGGTTCGCAGCGTCATCAAATGCGCAATTAAATACGGCGTCCGCTACCTAACGCTCTATAGTTTTTCGTCTGAAAACTGGAAGCGCCCGGCGGGCGAGGTTGAAGATCTGATGGGTCTATTGCGGCGCTTTTTACGCAGCGAAATAGCCGGATTCCTCAATAATGGGATACGCCTGCGGGTGATCGGTGATCGCCATGCGCTGAGCCCGGATATTGTCAAATTAATCGAAGAAAGCGAATCCCGCACTGCCGACAATGATCGTTTGGACTTGATCGTCGCCTTAAGTTATGGCGGCCGCTCGGAAATCGTCAATGCGATCCGCAATATTTGCGATAAAGTGGCGGGTGGCTCACTGCGCGCGGATCAAATAGATGAAGCCGAAGTTGAAAGAAATCTGGAAACATCCGGAATTCCTGATCCCGATCTCCTCATCCGGACGTCGGGTGAACAAAGGATTAGTAACTTTTTATTGTGGCAGTTGGCCTATTCGGAGTTTGTGTTTCTAGAGACGCTTTGGCCAGATTTTACAGAAAATGATTTTTTAGCGGCAATTGGCGAGTATCAGCGACGTGATCGCCGGTTCGGCGCGACAGGATAATTACGTGCAGCGATCTTCCGAGCCCCGCCTATGATTATTCGTATCATATCTTCTGTCGTTCTAATTCCACCCACACTGGCGGCCATCTGGTACGGCAGTCCCTATTTCGAAGCGCTGATCGTCCTCGGCGGCATCATTTGCGTGCTAGAATGGGGCAGACTCACTAATGGCGGAAGCGTCGGCACCCTTGGTTACACCTCTCTGTTCCTTTTTTTGGTAACGATGGGGCTGTTCTCAGCGCAATACTACCCATACGCCGGCGGGCTATTGGCCGCCGGGACCGCCGGGTTGTTAATATTAGGCGCCCTAAGCAAACCACGCGGGAATTTCTGGACTGGCGCGGGGTTTGCCTATATCGGCCTCGCCTGCCTCGCACTGATCGCCATCAGGCAAGTCCCGGGCTCGGGCAGGGAT
>JABMOP010000120.1 GCA_013204125.1 Rhodospirillales bacterium
CGGTAAATCTCACCTGCGCCTCGCCATTGTTTCAAGCGCCATCCAAAATAGGGGTCAAGAGCGCCAGCGTCCAATCTTCCAACAGATGAGAATAGGTTTTTGCGCATTCCACATTCTCCGGCGTGACGCCAAACCTTCGGCCATCGACCGACTTAACCCGCGCCGCCAGCAAGGTCCATTTCTTTAAAATTTCCGCCGCCGCGCCGTCCCGCACATCCGCCAATTCCGCTTCCATAACAATTGCCAGGAGTTGAGGCAGTTCCCCCGGGTAGAGATTAATCGCCCGGTAGGCTGCTTGGCGCACATCTGCCGGCACCTTCTCATCGGCGGCGCGGGCCAGCGCCAAGAGACGCCAGCATGCCGACGCGCTATCGAAAAGTGTTCCGCCGGCTTCCAGCAATTGGATGGCCTCATCAATCCGGCCTTCAGAAATTGCATCATGAGCTAGAAAAGTCATGGCGCCGCACCGCATTATATTTATCGGATTTTGAATTTCACCGCCGACCTCCCGGCCGACGGCGGCGCTATAAAAGTCACCATAGGGAAACAATTCGGAAAAGGCGCGAATTCGGTGGCTGATGATTGCGTCGGCCTTTGGGTCGAACGCCATTGCCGCGCCTTGATCCACCACAGTCATGAAATGAGCAGACGCTTCGTTCTTATGGCCAAAGCTCCAAAGCACACAGGCCGCATTGAAACGGATCATCAGCGAATTTGGATAGGCTCCGATAGCGGCACGGAAAATTTCCTTTGAGGCTTCTCCGAAACTGGTCAATTCCGGCGCCGAGACGAGGCCATAATAGGCTGCCAATCCGGCGTAATTCGAATGGACAGGTGATTGCGCCCCGGCAGTATTCATTTTCACAATCCGCGCGTAAATGGCAGCGGCGCGGCCAGGCGGATATCCCCTAAATTCCGCTGGGATATATGTGCGCGTAAGCGGTTTCGCCCTTTTCTTCGTAAATAATGACTGGAACAGAGAAAACTTCAGAAACCGTTCTTCCCGCGCCGGCGAGCGCCAAAACAAGCTATCGACCGGTTCTGCCGGCGCTTCGATTTTCAGGCCCCCTGCGTCCAGATCCCAGCCCTCGCCGGCAGGCGCGAACCAGCCGCCGCCCAACAATCCATCGAGACCGCCGGCATCATTCGTCAGCACCCTCGCACCGGCCCGAACGGCATCGACGCTGCGCGTTTGAAAACCGTCCCAATAGCGGCAGAACGTCGGCACATAACGCGCCCTACCGAGCCGATGGTTATAATCACCGTCGGCCAAATATCCTTCCAACATTTCAATGCGTGCATCCTCAGAATCCAAAGCCGCCAGTCGGAATAAAAACTGCGCCTTATCGCGCATGTAAGAAGCAAAGGCCCGACCCGTGAACAAAATATCCAAATCGCGATTTGTGCCGGGTTTCGGTACGGTGACATATTGGGCATAATTATCGTGCCCCAAGAAACTTGCCACGCGACCCGGATAATGGGCCGAAAGTTCGGCGCATTCGTCGGCCGAATTCGCAATGATAATATCAGCAGCCGCGTGGTCATATGATCTGGTGCTCAGAAAAAAATCATGGTCCGAAGACCAGATCACCACAGGCGCCGGGGCGACCTCTAATCCTTGCGGACGGTAGGGTCCGAAAGCATCCAGGCAAATTATTAAGTCCGGCCCACCTTCCCCGCCGGATGCCGCCAAGATATCTTCCCAGGTCCGGCCAAAATTATCCGGCTCCAGGGAAATATGCGCGACGCTAAATCCAGCGGCGGCGGCAAACCCCGCGGCCTTGTCGCTTCCGGGCTGGGTTATAACGGCAACTGCGATCATCTCCGCCGCCACATGATTTTCCAGCGCCCGGGCGGGTGATGAATACTCCCCGTTCCCGATTTCACTTAAATTTCTGAGCGCTTGGTCCGTTTCGCCCAGGCACCAGTGTCCATAGGCGGCGACCAGAAATGCGCGATCGCTTTCGGGCGCGCCCAGCATTGCCAAGCCGCCCGCCACTTGCCCGCACATGATCGCCGCGAGCGCTTCTATCTCGGAATTTGTCCCACCGTCCATTTGATATGCCGAGGCATAATCGCCCGCATCGAACGCGGCCTCGGCATCATTGAATTGATGACGACGCAAATTCATTTCGGGACGAGGATCTATCCTGTCTTCAACCAATTCCATGAACTGCCCTTAGATTGCAGCCTCGCCAAACGGGAATAGCGCGGCGGCAACGCGCCTATTTTCACCGGCAAGCACATTGAACGTCCGGCACGCGGCGCCGGTGTCCATAGTCTCGGCATTAACACCGGCATTGCTTAGTCCTTGTCGCATTTCGGCCTTAAGAAATACCGAAGATTGCCCACAGCCGATAAGCAAAATATCGATCTCGACGCCAGGTTCAGTGATTTTGGAAAAATCCGGCATTGAAAGCCGGGATGGATCGTTTGCGCGCCAAGCCAATGTGCGTTCCGGCAAGACGAGAACCGGGCCGTCATATTCAATGTTGCTGATTAGGAAGCGCCCACCCTTGTAGCTTTGAATAACCTGGCGCCCATAAGGCGCGAGCGATGTTAAATCCAAGGACATGTCCTCGATCTGCCGGTCTATTCTGCCTCGGCGGGCTGACTTTCGTCTGAGATGCGGACGCCGGCACGGTCTATTTTAAAATACAGCAAGAGCGGCACAGCGACGCAAATGGAAGAATATGTTCCAACCAAAACACCCCAAATGAGGGCAAAGCTAAACCCGCGGATCACTTCTCCGCCGAGAATGTAAAGCGCCAACAAGGCAATCATCGTCGTGACACTCGTCATAATCGTCCGCGATAAGGTCTCGTTGATACTGTTATTTAAAAGCTCGGGCAACGGCAGGGATTTGTATTTTCGTAAATTCTCACGCACGCGATCGTAGACCACCACCGTGTCATTGATCGAATAACCGGCAATGGCCAAAATAGCCGCCACCGTCGATAAGTTAAATTCGATACCGGTCAGCGCAAAAATGCCGATGGTTGTCAGCACGTCATGCACCAATGCGATGATGGCGCCGAGCCCAAATTGCCATTCGAAGCGAAACCATACATAGGCAAGTATGCCGAGTATCGCGAGCACCACGGCAATCATGCCGTCACGGAATAGTTCCTGACTGACCTGCGGGCCGACCAATTCCGTTCGCCTGTATTTCACCCCATCGCCGAGCGCCGTTTTCACTTTATTGACGGCCACTTGCTGTTCTTTGTCGCCGCCGGACTGTTTCTGGATACGGATTAGAATATCGGTCGGCTCTCCGAATTCCTGCAGCGCTACCTCTCCGAGGCCGAGGCCGGACAGCTCACCACGAACTTGCCCCACCTTGCCGGCATCGGGCATACGAATTTCGATCAAAATTCCGCCTTGAAAATCGATGCCGTAATTGAGGCCGCGCGAAAAGAAAAGCCCAAACGCAAGCAAAACCAATACAGACGAAAAGACAAAGAATATATTCTTTCGCCCGATGACGTTCAGGTTCGGCTTGATAGATATAAGATTGAGCGGTTTCATCATATTTTACCCGCGCCCTAAATGGGCAGCTCCGACGGACGTTTGCGCCGCAGCCAAAAGACAACCATAAGCCGCGTCAACATAATCGCCGTAAACATAGACGTGACAATGCCGATGGTCAGGGTCACGGCAAAACCTTTGACCGGGCCGGACCCCATCATGAACAAGATAACTGCGGCAATCAAAGTCGTCAGATTGGCGTCGATAATTGTCGTGATCGCGCGGCTGTACCCTGCATCAACCGCCGAAATCGGTGTCCGCCCGGCGCGCACTTCTTCGCGGATACGTTCAAACACCAAAACATTAGCGTCCACCGCCATACCGATGGTCAGGACAATTCCAGCGATACCCGGCAAGGTCAAAGTCGCCTGCAACGCCGACAGAGCCGCCAAAATCAGAACCATATTAGCCGCCAGCGCAATATCGGCGTAAATACCGAAGCGGCCATAAGTAATGACCATGAACACAACCACCAAGACCAAGCCGACAATGCTCGCCACCTTACCGGCGGCGATTGAATCATGGCCGAGGCCGGGGCCGACGGTGCGTTCTTCCAAGATCGTCAATGGCGCGGGCAATGCGCCGGCACGCAGCAGGAGCGCCAAATCGCGGGCATTCTCGGTCGTAAAGTTGCCGCTGATCTGACCGGAGCCACCCAATATCGGCTCGCGGATCACCGGCGCGGTTATGACCTCCCGATCGAGGACAATCGCAAAGGGCTTATTGACATTAGCCGCCGTAACAGCGCCGAATTTTTTTGCGCCCAAGGTGTCAAACCGGAACGAGACAACTGGCTGGCCGCTACGGCTATCAAACGAAGGCTGCGAGTCCACCAATCTGTCACCTCTGACCGCGACCCGGCGGCGTACCAGATAATGATCTGGATAGCCC
>JABMOP010000121.1 GCA_013204125.1 Rhodospirillales bacterium
AAGCCAGACCGCCGATGCCGATTTCGGCGGCGAGGGTGTTGAGGGCGTCGATCAATCCTTGGTGCAGGGGGATGCCGTTTTCGGTGCGGTCCTGGCGCTTTCTATGACTTTGCTCGCCGGGCAATAATACTTCGTCGAAGCCCGGCATTGCCGGCGACGCTTTGATGCGCCGGACAATGGCATCGACGCTGCGCTTGAAGGACAGCACATCGATAAATGCAGAAACATCGACGGCGACGATGAATTGCCCGGTATTGGTGACGGTTTTGTAATCCGCATTGAAATCAACCACGTCTTCGCCGAAGGCGGCGCCGTTCAAGGTGCCGGCCAATAATCCAAAAATAAGCGAAAGCCCCGACCCCTTTGGCCCGCCGATGGGCAGCAAAAATCCTTCATCGGCGCGGGTCGGATCGGTCAAAGAATTGCCGTCTTTATCGACCATCCAGCCTTCGGGCATTTTTTCGCCCCGCTGGGCGGCTGTTTTCACTTTGCCATAGGCCGCGACGGTGGTCGCCATATCCAAAACCACCGCCGGTTCCTGGTCCGTCGGGATGGCGGCGGCAATTGGATTGGTTGACAGCAGCATATCGGTGCCGCCCCAGGGCGGCAGGTGGTTGGCGTTACCGACCGCCACATAAAGCCCGATCATGTCGTGGGCCAACGGCATCTTGGCATAAAGACTGGCCGGCCCGGCGTGATTGGAATGGTGTGATCCGACCCAGGCAACGCCGGTTTCCCGCGCTTTTTCGATCGCCTTTTCGGCGCAGAAACTCATCACCAGATGGCCTTGGGCACTATCGCCGTTGACCAGCGCCATGCCGGCGCGTTCTTTTTCGATGCGGATATCGGCGGTAACGTTAAGCCCGCCTTCATGGATGCGCCTGATATAAGGCGGCAGGCGAAATATGCCGTGGCCGTCAGACCCATTTAAGTCCGCTTCGGTCATGAGCGCGGCAACTTTGCCGGCATCGCCCGCGCCCATGCCGACCTTGGTGAAGGCGCGGGTGATAAATTCTTCCAATTGGCTGGCCGGATAACGGCGCACATTTTCGCCCTGTTCGCCCATGATCCCTCCCCCAGATCTTATGGTTTTCTAGTTGACCACATCTTCGCCGGATAGATGGCCGACCGTTTTTCCGGTTTCCTGGAATGTGCGGGTGACATCGGGACTGTCATAGACCCAGAAAATTTTCATGCGCCCGTCGCCCACATTGACGAAGCGGTGCCACGTGCCGGCTTCGACAAACACCATATCCATCGGCCCGATGCGGGTAACGGCGCCGTCGATTTCGACGTCCGCTTTGCCTTCCAACAAGACCACTTGCTCATCGCAATTGTGCTGATGAACGGGGACCTTGGTGCCTGCCGGGAACGACGTGGTGCCCGATGTGACGTTTGCGCCGCACACCTTATTGCTTGCTAATACAGCCGTTTCGACGCCGTCGCCGCGCTGCACTACAGGAACTTCGTCCATTTTAAATATCTTCGATTGCGCCATATTATATCCTCCTGAATCTAGAATGTTTCTAACATATACAAACCGCCCCAACCGCGACAAACCTAAATCGGTCTTAATTGCGCTTCCCGCCCGGCTCCCGCATACTTCGGGAAACAGGAAGGAACAATATTATGACAAAAACCGTCGGCCTGATCGGCCTTGGCATTCTGGGCTCCGCTATGGCGCCGAATATTATGGAAAGCGGCTTCAAACTGGTTGGGTATGATCTGGAGCCCAAGATCATGGACGCGCTTGCAGCCGATGGCATGGAAAAAGGGGCCTCCCCTAAAGATTTGGCGGAGCGCGCGGATGTGATCGTCACCTGTTTGCCGAGCGTCGCTTCGCTGATGGAAGTTTGCGGCGGCAAAGACGGCATCGATAAAACGGCCAAGCCGGATCAGATCATTATTGAGACCAGCACGCTTCCCGTTGCCGACAAAATCGCTGCTTCGAAAATTCTCGCCGCCGCCGGCAAACAGATGCTCGATTGCCCGGTCAGCGGCAATCGGATTTTGGCCGTCAAGAAACAGCTGACCGCGTTCGCCAGTGGTGATGAAGGTGCTTTCAAGGCGACCGAAAATATCATCGGCGGTTTTGCGAGCCGCGTCTTCTATGTCGGCGAATTCGGCGCAGGCATGAAAATGAAGTTCTGCGCCAATATCCTAAACCTGGTGCATAACAGCGTCGCCGCCGAAGTTATGGTGCTGGGCATGAAATCGGGTCTCGACCCGAAGCTTATGCACGAAGTGATATCCGGGTCCGGCTCGTCCTCTTCGATGTTTGAGACACGCGGCGCCATGATGGCGCGCGGCAATTACGTCCACGAAGGCATGAATTTTTCCGTGCCGCTCAAGGACGCGCGCTTTATTTCCGACCACGCCGCCAATCTCTGTGTCCCGATCCCGATCTATCAGGCGGCTTTGCAGCCTTATTACGCGGCCGTTGCCCAAGGCCATATGGACGAAGACGCCGCCGCCGTTTGCGCCGCAATGGAGCGCGCGGCAAATATTGAAAGGCCCAGTTCATGAACCCATCGAAAAAAATCGGCGTTATCGGCCTCGGCAATATGGGCCGCGGCATCGCCCGGAACCTGATCAAGGCCGGGCACGATGTCCATGTGTGGGATATCGCCGAAAACGCGCGGCAACCATTTAAGCGGGGCGCGGCCATTTCCGAGCCTAATGACATGGCGGCGGCTTGTTCCGTCATATTTTTCGTCGTGCCGGGTTCGGCCGAAATTGATCAAATGATCAGCGGGCGGACGGGCATACTGGCGCACGCAAGAAAAGGTCTGGTGATCTACGATCTCACCACTTCGGACCCTGACTATTCCAAGAAACTTAGCCGCCGGGCGAAGGCCAAGGGCGTTCCTTACATGGATGCGGGCATGACCGGCGGCGGCGCCAAGGGCGCCGACAAAGGCACCATGACCCTGATGATCGGCGGCGATAAGGCCGCGTTCCGGCGCACCCGGAATATTCTTCAAATTATCGCCGGTGAATTATTCCATGTCGGGCCGTCCGGCGCCGGGCACACTATGAAACTGGTCAACAATATGGTCACCCACACCAATTTCATGACCGTCTGCGAAGCCGCGCATCTTGCACGCCGGGCCGGCATCAAGCTCGAAGATTTGATCGCCGTCGTCAACAAAGGCAACGCGCGCAGCTTCATCTCCGAGCGCCGCTTTCCAGATCATATTTTGTCCGAGACATGGGACGCCCGCTCGCGCGTTTATAATTTGCACAAAGACGTCGGCATGGCGGTCGGCATGGCTGATAAATTGGGCGCCGAAGTGGGCCTTGGCCGTCAGACCCACGCCTATCTCGCCGAAGCCATGAAACGCGGCATGATTGATGCGGATTTTTCCCTGATTTTTCCGGATTTTGAAAAAATCGCAAAGGCCGTGAACAAGCAGGGTAAGGGCAAATGAAATTCGGCATCGGGCAAGCCGTCCGCCGCGTCGAGGACAGGAGGTTCCTAACCGGTCATGGCCGGTTCGTTGCTGATATCGACCTCACCCGCCAAGCCTTCGGCGCGGTCCTCTATTCACCCCACGCCCATGCACGTATCCTTTCGATCGACACTTCGAACGCCGAACAGCAAAGCGGGGTCATTGGCGTTTTGACCGGCCAAGATTGCCGGGCCGACAAAATCGGCGGATTGACGCCTAAATTCATGCCCGAGCGCATGGGCGGCCCGCCTGGATACAGTACGGTCCGCCCGATCCTGATCGCCGATACCGTCCGCTCAGTCGGGGATCGGATAGCGTTCGTAATCGCCGAAAGCGAAGAGACGGCGCGCACCGCGCTTGATTTGATTGAAGTGGATTTTGAGCCCCTGCCCGCCGTTGTTGAATTGGAAGAAGCGGCGCGGAATACAAGCGCTCAGGTTTGGCCCGATTGTAAAACCGGAAATATTTCCTGCACCATCGAGTTCGGCGATGCGGCGGCGACCGAGACTGCGTTTAAATGCGCCGCGCATGTGGTAAGCGCACGGCTCGAAAACAACCGATTATGCGCCAACCCGATCGAGCCGAGGGCGGCCATCGGCGATTACAGCGCCGCGGATAGCCACTTCACCCTCTATACCTGCTCGCAAGCGCCGCATCAGGTTCGCTCGATCATGGCGGAAAAGGTTTTCGGCGTCGCGGAAACCAAAATCCGGGTGATCAGCCCCGATGTCGGCGGCGGTTTCGGTATGAAAGCCGACCCCTACCCCGAAGATGTGCTGGTGCTATGGGCTTCGCGTAAATTTGGCCGCCCGGTCAAATGGGTCGGCAATCGCTCAGAAGCGTTAATCGGCGACAGCCACGCCCGCGACATGGTGGTCGAGGGTGAATTGGCTTTGGACGAAAATGGAATAATTCTGGCCATCCGGGCTCATGGCATCCACGGGCTCGGCGCCTATTTTTCCGGCGCGGCGGCGGCGCCATTGTTTTATGCGCTGATGTTCATTCCAGGCGCCTACAATGTGCAAACCGTTTACCTGACCAACAGCGCGGTGTTCACCCATACGCCTCCATTTTCCGTCTATCGCGGCGCCGGCCGGCCTGAAGGCACTTATTTGATCGAGCGGTTGATGGATAAGGCGGCGGTGGAGCTTGGCATCGATGGGCTGGAAATTCGCCGGCGCAATCTCATAACCGTCGATGCCCTGCCGTATCAGACGCCGGTCGAGCACATATACGACAGCGGCGAATTTCACCGCATCATGGCCGAATGTGCCAAACAATCCGATTGGGACGGCTTCGAGGCGCGCCGCAAAATAACCGAGGGCGACGGCAAATTGCGCGGGCGGGCGGTTAGCTATTTCATCGAACGCGGCGGTAATTTCAATGAACGGATGGAGTTGAAATGCGATCCGGGCGGCGACGTCACCATCTTCGCCGGAACCCATTCCCACGGTCAAGGCCACGCGACCGTCTATGCCCAGATGGTTTCCGGATGGCTAGGCGTGGACATCGAACGCATCGGCTTTGTCCAGGGCGATACGGATAAGGTCCTGTTCGGGCGCGGCACGATGGCGGCAAGAAGCTCGTTGGTCGGCGGCTGCGCGCTCAAAATGGCGGCCGACGAAATGATCAAAAAAGCCAAACCGATGGCCGCCCAATTGTTGGAATCTGCCGAGACCGATATCGAATTCACCGATGGCGAATTTCGCGTTACCGGCACCGACAGGGCGATGCCGTTTGCCGACGTCGCCAAGGCGTTTTTCGCGCCGGCGGGATTTACTGAAAGCTTCGGTGTCGGATTGGAAGCCGCCGGGTTCCATTCCGGCGATCCGCCAAATTTCCCCAATGGTTGTCATATCGCGGAAGTGGTGGTCGATCCAGAAACCGGCAAGGTCGAGGTCGAGCGCTACACCGCCGTCGATGATGTGGGCGTGGTCATCAA
>JABMOP010000122.1 GCA_013204125.1 Rhodospirillales bacterium
CTGCCTCGCACTGATCGCCATCAGGCAAGTCCCGGGCTCGGGCAGGGATGTGATAATTTGGCTATTTCTGGTTGTTTGGGCGACGGATATCGGTGCTTACGTATTTGGACGCTCGATCGGCGGCTTCAAATTGGCGCCAAGCATTAGCCCGAATAAAACTTGGGCCGGGTTAATCGGCGGCATTGCCTCGGCGATTGCTGTCGCGAGCATAATCTCCGCGACCGGCAACGCTAAAACGGGTATATTGACGCTGATAATTTTAAGCGCCGCCGCTGCATTAATTTCGCAATGCGGCGATCTTCTGGAATCATGGATAAAACGGCGTTTTAATGCGAAAGATTCAGGGAATTTGATCCCCGGGCATGGCGGATTGCTTGATCGCGTGGACGGGCTATTTCTTGCGGCGTCTGCAGCGTTGCTGCTGATTGTTGTCTATCAAGGTGGGGATATGCCATGGAAATGACCGCAAAGCGCCGCGCCAAGTTCGAGAAGCTGGCAAGCCGCAGCGTTACGGTGCTGGGATCGACTGGTTCCGTCGGGCGCAACTGCCTGGATTTGGTCGCGCGCGCGCCGGATCGTTTCAATATTGAGGCAATAACCGGAAACCGAAATGTAAGATTACTTGCCGAACAAGCCCTCATATTCAAACCAAAACTGGTGGTAATCGGTGATGAAGACCGGTATCTGGACCTGAAGAAGGAGCTGGCCGGTAGCAATATTGAGATTGCCGCCGGTCGCAAAGCGTTGGTAGCTGCAGCCACTTTGCCGAGTGATGTCGTTTTGGCCGGTATCGTCGGCATCGCCGGGTTGGAATCCACTCTCGCAGCGGCGAGGCGCGGTGCCGTGATTGGGTTGGCCAACAAAGAAGCCCTGGTCTGCGCCGGCGGCATCATGGTCGATGAAGTCACGCGTTGTGATGCCCAGTTGATTCCCGTGGATTCCGAGCACAACGCCATCTATCAGGTTTTCGATTTCAATCATCCCGACACGGTTGAGAAACTTATCCTTACGGCGTCTGGCGGGCCGTTTCGGGAAACCCCTATCAATAGAATGTCGTCGGTAACGCCCAAGGAAGCCGTGGCCCATCCGAATTGGGACATGGGGGCGAAAATCTCGGTTGATTCGGCGACCATGATGAACAAAGGGCTTGAATTGATCGAGGCCTATCATTTGTTTCCGGTGCGCGAAGATCAAATCGATATTATCGTTCATCCTCAATCGGTGGTGCACAGCATGGTCGAATATATCGACGGCTCGGTCCTCGCGCAGATGGGAACGCCGGACATGCGGACACCGATATCCTACGCCCTCTCTTGGCCCGAAAGAATGCCCACACCATCGCCCAAATTACAATTAGATAAAATTGTTAGCTTGACCTTTGAACCAACTGATATTAAACGATTTCCGGCCCTCAAATTAGCGAGAGAAGCGCTCCGAGCCGGCGGCGCGGCGTCAACCATACTCAACGCCGCAAACGAAGTCGCCGTGCGGCATTTTCTGGATGAGAGTATAGGCTTTTTGGATATATGCGGGGTCGCCGAAGGAGTGCTGAACCAGATGCCGGCATCGGAAATTCGCTCCATAGAAGAGATCTATGAAATCGATGCGACGGCACGAAAAAATGCAGAAAGCCTTGTGAAACGGCTGGCAAGTAATAAATAAGAGATGATAATTTGTAATCGGCTGCAAACGAGATTGAAGTAATATGGATGTGCTAGCTCTAATCGGGAACCTCGGTTCCATTTGGGAAAGTGTATTTTCCTTTGGTGGGAATGCGGTTCAATTCATCGTTGCCATCACCGTCCTCGTATTCGTCCACGAGCTTGGCCATTATCTTGTTGCGCGTTGGAACGGTGTGCGCGTCGAGGTGTTCTCCATTGGTTTCGGCATGGAATTAAAAGGGTGGGCGGACCAGCACGGAACGCGATGGAAAATTTGCGCCATTCCACTTGGCGGTTACGTGAAGATGTTCGGCGAGAGCGAAACGGTGCAGGTCGAAACAGACGACGGCGAAGAACCCGAAGAACGGCCGATGACCGACGATGAAAAAGCTGTTTCATTCCATCACAAAACGTTAATGCAGCGCGCCGCGATCGTGTTCGCCGGGCCCTTGGTCAATTTCCTATTTGCGATTGTTGTATTCACCGCATTGTTCTCAATTGTCGGGGTGCCCAAGGCGGATCCCAATGCGCCCATACCAGCCATTGTTGGGGCGGTCGCCACTGGCGGCGCGGCGCATCGGGCAGGGCTTGAGCGAAGCGATGTAATTCTCCGTCTTGGCGCCGACAAAATTAACGATTTCAGCGAACTGCAACGCGTCGTCGAACGCAGTCCCGGAAAAACCCTTGAAGCAACCATCAGGCGTGGCGACAAAGAAATCCAAATCAGCGTCACACCGGATCCGAAGGAAGTTAAAACTAAATCCGGCCAAACCGTGATACGAGGATTGTTGGGTATTTCTGCGCAAGGGGGGCCGGTAACATACGTCCAGAGCAATCCTATAGCCGCTCTTTGGCTGGGCGTAGAGCAAACTTATGCTATGTCAGCCAAAATCCTCGTCTATCTGGGGGACGTGATAGCCGGCCAGAAATCGGCAAATGATCTTGGTGGGATTATACGCATTGCACAGATTTCGGGGCAAATGGCTGAACAAGGTGTCGTTGACTTCGTATTTTTTATGGCGATGC
>JABMOP010000123.1 GCA_013204125.1 Rhodospirillales bacterium
CGGCCCCAGCAAATTGCCGGCGTTGTTCTTATCGCCGTAGGGCTTATCGGCGCGCTTATTTCCGGTGAATGGTGGGAGGTGTTCGTCATCGGCATCGCCAAATCCCGTACATTTTTGCTTCTCTTTTTTGCTATTTCCTGGCTGCAATTTCCGGTTGGGCTAAGCCCATCTATGCGCGCGGCGCGCGGCGCCATCATGAACCAGCCGCCGATCCGCCGGTTCTTAGTGCTGTCATCGGGCGTCCACGTCATGGGATCGATCCTCAATGTTGCCGGCCTTGGTCTTTTGACGCCGGTAATCGAGCGCGAGACCGATCCGGCCCTTCGCAAGCGCCTGGCCCTTTCCCTTATGCATGGGTTCACGGCGGCATCGTGCTGGTCGCCGTTTTATATCGGCATGATCGTAGTTTTGGTGGCCGTACCGAGCCTCAAATGGGGTGACGTGGCGCCCAAAGGTGCGCTCATGGCGGTCATTCTGATATTGTTTTTCTGGGTTTATGACCGGGTTGTGTTCGGCGCCGGCGCCGAACCCCAACCCCTGCCGGCAGACGAGATTGCATCGCCCCGCGTGCTTCGCCGGACCGCAAGCGTATTGGCGCTTCTGATCGCCTTGGTCATGATTCCGGTTCAATTTTTGGACGCCCATATTCCGATCGCCCTCGGCATCGTCGGCCCGCCTTTCGCCATGATCTGGCTTGCCGCGATCGAGCAAAGACGGGTCCAGCGCATCGCCGGCACTTTCGCCTTTACGCGTAAAGTGGTTTCCCTGTTTCCGACGCTGCGCAATGAGACGCTGGTCTTCGCCGCCGCCAATGTGTTTGGCGCAGGCGTCGCCAGCGTTATCCCATCTGGGGATTTATCGGCATTCGTGAATTCCATTTTGCCGTGGCCCGATGCAAAAATCGCGGCGATGCTATTTTTGTTTCCGCTCTGCGGATTGATGGGTATGCACCCGGTTATCGTTGTGATTTTTCTAAGTTCCGTCTTGCCGCCGGAATTGATCGGCTTGCCCGATTGGATCGTCGGGCTGGTCTATCTTTGCACCTGGGGTATTTGCACCATGGTGTCGCCGTTTTCCGGCACCACGTTATTTATGTCGCGCGCTTCCGGTGTGCCGTCCCACGTCATCGGCTGGCGCTGGTCGCCGCCATCGGTGTTCGCCGGGATCACGGTCATCGCAATTTACCTGATCGCGCTCCGCCATATTACCCTTTGATAAAAAAAGGGCGGCGCCATGACAGCGCCGCCCAATTTGATTGCCCAAAGATTTTTTTATTTGAAGAAGAAATCGCCGACGCGGATTTCACCGGAACTCAAGGTATTGGTCTTGATGACAACATCCTTGGTGTGGGCGAAAACGACCGGAACTTCCGAAAGCGGATAGAGATAAGACATCTTGTTCACCTGATCGAGAGCCGGTGTGTAAATCGCCGCGCGTTTGGCAACATCGAATTCCGTCCGACCGGCGGCAAATGCCTTCTTGATCATCGGGTCTTTATAATAATCGCGGTTGGCACCGAAGAAGAAATTCAACAAGTTCTCCGTATCCGGCTGAGCCGCAGTGGGGTATTTTCCCAAGAACGCAGTGAACTTGCCGGCGCCCCGTTTCTTCACATAAACCATAAGCGGCAGAGCTTCGATTGTGGCTTTGATGCCGACTTTGCGCAGATCGCCGGCAATCGCAACGGCGATGTGTTTGATCGGTGCATAGGCATAAAGCTTTAAATTTATGCCGTTTGGATGGCCGGCTGCGGCCAGCAATTTCTTGGCGCCCGCAGGATCGTATGCCATCGGCTTGGTGGTTGGCGCACACGCCACGGTCAGCTTGAAGCAAATGCTGTTCGGGCGTTCGGCTGATTTACCACCGGCAACGTATGTATTAATTAGCTTTTCCCGGTCAATCGCCTTCATCAGCGCTTGGCGAACGCGAATGTCGGTCATAACTTTGTCGTCAGACCGTCCGGCGGCATCCATGGTGATATACATGATCTGCTTGGAACTGGTGGATGAAATCATAAGGTTGGGGTTGGTCGCCAGCAGTCTTTCATCATCGGCGGAAATATCGCGCATGACATCCAGCCCACCGGTCAGCAACTCCGCTTTTTGGGATTGTTTGTCCGGAATAAAGCGTCCGAACACCCGTTTGACCGGCGCCCGCCAATAGGGGGAGCCGTAGAATTTATCAAAGCGTTCAATCAAAGCGCCCTTTTTATCGAGCGAGACCAATTTATAGGGGCCTGTGCTGGACGCCGAGACGCGGCCATAGGTGGCCTGTTCGGGCAAGGTTTTCAAAGCCTTGTGAACTTTAGAATCATAAATTCTGAACCGGTAAGCGATTGAGCTTAAGCCCGTCGCCGTCGGCTTCTTGGCAATAATGCGAAGTTTGTAAGGGCTTAGAATTTCAACTTTTTTGACCCAGGTATACCGTGCCTTAAAGCGGATCCTGACCTTTGGATCACCGATATAGGCTAGGGTGTACCTTACATCCTCGGCGGTGAATTTGTTGCCGCTGTGAAAAACAACGTCATCGCGCAATTCGAATTCGTAAGTGACCGGATCAATTTGTTTCCACGACTTGGCCAGTCCTGGAACAAATTTTCCGTTGTGTTCATCAAACGCCAGCAGAACGCCGTACATAACCCGTGTAAACAGCCCCGTTTCTTCGTGCGGCACGTGATAAGAATCGAGCGCCGAGAACGGATCATTGATGCCGAAGCGGATGATATCTTTTGATTTTTGCGCGAACGCCGGCTGCGCTACGAAAGCAGCGGCGGCCACGCCTAAAACTGCAAATATTGCGGATTTACGAATTTGCACTGTAGCCTCCCGTTTTAGTGTTTTGATGTTTGAATTACCATGTTGCCCGAGAACCTAGTTGAATTAGCAAATTTTGGCAATCATTGACCGGCACAATTTATCAATCCCCAATTTTATCAATCTCCAATTTCAAATCACACCGCCCTTAAAAATCCTCTGAACCGCAGAATTTTAACATACTTAAAAATTATCGATATGCCGCGTTCGTATCCCGATTACAAAGCAGTATTTCAGATAATCAATTTGGGCGACCAATGGCCACGTTTGGGCGAAATTAATATCTACGAAGTCAGTAGCCGGGCACTCGTGACAAAACGGAGAATCCGCCTCGGCAATTCACAGCAAGCAAGGTTTCATGTGCGCCCGCGTGCAAATGCCGCGAATAATGCCGACGAAAGTTTTGGCTCGTGGCTTGCGCCGTCATGGTTTGAACGCGGGGTCCGCTACGGTGCGAAAATCAGCTGCGGGGCGTCCTGAGCCAAGATCCTTTAAATCTCATTCGCATCTGTAAACGAGATTGCCGTCCTTATCGTGGCCGTACCACACGGCTTTTAAATCCTCATCGTCGCAATGCTCCGTTGCCTGGCGCGCCGTATCGACCCCCCGATTGGCGGCATCATATCCGATCTGAATTCGGATTTCCTTATCGGAACTTTCAACCACCTCACCCTTTTCGTAGAAAGAGCATGCGCCGAGGGTGAACGCGCACAAGATCGTCAGTGCAATCGCGAATTTCATTACGCCCAATCCTTCGTTTAAGGATCAAGAGTTTAGACGAAAACCAATTAGCGTTTTATTAATGGCGCAGGGGGCCCCGGCTAAGATCAGGCGATTAGTGCTTTGTGGCGCCAATATCCAGATCGCGAAGCGCCGCCAAATACCCAGCATCCCGTTGCCATTGGTGCATCACCTTGTTTGCAGCCTCTGCTGATAACAAACCGTAAAACTGCAGAGCGGACCGGATTTCCTTACTAAAATCTTTGCTGGCGTTGGGATTAGCCCGCCGGCTAAGCGCGAAAATTATCGAAAAATCAGCTTTATCCATATCAAGCGATTTGCAGGCGATCGCAAGTCCTTCCCCGCCCGGTTCAAAAACAAGACGCTTTACCAACTGTTCGCGAAGGCCGGTCATTTTCTTAATCATGGACATGAATAGGCTGACTTCGCCGTCTTTAAGCGCGCCGACAAGCAATTCTATGTTCGCCACGCCTTCTTCGATAAGACTTTCGGCTAACTGGTCGGATTTAATTCCTGAGTTTCCACTGCCCCCGCGGTTGACGAATATCTCGACCGCCGCATTTTCCAGCAAATCATCCACTGTTTCATCGTCCATGGAAAATCGTTCAGACAAGTGCTTGCGAAGCGCCGCTGAAACCCACAAATACATTTTCCGCGATAGCATTGGATCCAAGTCATCTCGGCGAACAATGGGTTCGCGAAATGTATCCACGCGCTTTGCTTCGTCGACAAGATATTCCATTGTCTTTTTCGATATTTTAGCGTTTTGATTTTCCAACAGGCGTTTGATAACGTCGTTATTTCCAGTTTTCACAACCTCTTCGGAGACCGCTTCGCTGATCGATTCCCGAATAACGATCGCCATTTGATGTTCCCGTGTTCTTTGACGAATGATTTCGATCAAGGTTTCATCTTTCAAGACGCCGGATTCGCTTAAAATTGGAAAGGCAATTTCGATGTCTTCATTGGCGAGAAAATTAGCGAGATCTTCGGGCAAGGCCGGCCACGAAGCGAGTTGTTCGGCCACGGTTCGGCGGACGGTGCGTTCAAAGTCGTGAACAAGGTGGCGCAAAATTTCAATAGACAATGCTCGTTCGCGGTCAGACCAAATTTCGCCCTGTCCGACAAATATTTCTGAAACCGCCAGTGCAAGTTCCGCGCGGCCGCTCGCCGACTTGTCACGGGCCAGCTGCAATAAACCTGATGTGTCCATTTTGGTCATTTTACCGCCAAGTTTATCTGAACAAATACCATCTTCAACAATTGCCTGTTTGTAATACTCAAATTCAAATTCAAATTCTTCAATATCTAAACTTCCGTGTGATCCGCAGCCCGCTTTCTTGCCGAAGAAATGAAGCGATCCATCCAAGGCAAAGGTTCTTTCCGCGTATATTCTTCGGCGGCATCTGCAAACTTTATTGCTCCTTGCCAATCGGCGGCCAAAATCGACGCTTCCATGGCATCCCGGTAGAACCACAGGTAATTGTGGCTGACGCAATCTTGTTTAAGTGTTTCCTCGCCTTCGGCAAGGGCTCTTGTTCTTATATCGGAATTATCCGTCACAACTGCAAGGGCTCCGAGCGCCATCGGCCCTGCAAATTTAAATCCCGTCTCACGGCATGTTTCGACGGCTTCTTCTGCAATACCAACTGCCTTTGCCCGATCTCCCTCAATCAAGGCCACCTTTGCCAATATGACCTGATTTATCGGCTCAAAACGACGCGCTCCAAGCTGGCGAGAAAGGCCTAACGCGCGTCCACATTGTTCTTTTGCCCCGCTATAGTCCTGGCTATCGAACAGCAATTTTCCTGCGCAACTTCCTCGGGCAACCATTTCAGCGCGTCGATCCCCCGATTTTTCGGCAAGTTCAGCCGCCTCGAGACAGTCTTTCCTGCCTTCTTCAATCTGGTCCATGTAGAGCGCGGTGTGCCCGCACATGGACAAATTTACCGCCTCAACATTCGACAATTTGTTTTTCCGGATTATCGAGATACATTCAACAAACATTTTATTGGCGGTAATCATTTGGCCGCGCAAATAATAAGCATCGCCAAGACCGCTGAGCGCGCGCGCTTCATATTCGGGCGAATTGGCTGCGCGGGCAAAGTCCCGGGCGCGCAAATGTTGTTCAAGACAGCCTTCGATATTCCCCATCGGGAAGTAGATATTTCCGCGGTAATAATGGATCAGTGAAAGATTTTCGGTCTGGCCAAATTTTTCGGCAACGGCCTCTGCACGGACCAGACTTTCCAGCGCCTCTTCGTAACGGTCTAATATCCTCAATGCGGATACCAGATCAATCAACATCGATACTTCATCGCCCGCACGCTCAGTGCTTTCCTCAAC
>JABMOP010000124.1 GCA_013204125.1 Rhodospirillales bacterium
GTATCACATAGAAGGGCTGCGATTTGTGAGGCTTCGTCTTGCGGCTCTACAAAGCCACCCCGAAAGGCAGTGGTCGCGCGCAAATTGCTGCGACCCTTGAGGCGCAAGCCAATAGGCGAAAGCGGGGTGGGATCAGCCTCAATTCCGTCCTTTTTCAAGACGTCGATGGCGCGGGCGCAATCTCCCTTCAATAGGTTAACGCGAAGATCGACCGATGCCGGTTGATTAAGCGCCGCCAATTCGGTCTCGGTTCTATCGCCCCATTGATTGCTTAAAGATGGGTGTAGCCATTCCGGAATTTCCAGCCGGACCGCCGCCGGCATCTCTGGATCATCCATTTTCCGGCCCGATATTTTTTCCAGGTAAGTGGTTTCATCAGATGTCAAAGGCGGCGGTGCGTAGGTGCCGCCGGTGAAAAGGCCGCCGATTTGGTTAAGGTCCATTTCATTTTCCAAGGAAAGGTAAGTCAGAACCTTCGCGCGGGTGCTGCCGCCTTCGGTCCACCAGTCCAGCCGTGCGCGACTACGCTGAATGGCGTATACGCGTTCTGATATGTCGCGCCGGTCTGTCGATCCGATAAATCGGCGCTTCCGGTAATACGCGGATACAGCGTCGTCCGCCGATGAAGCCGAAGTCTCGATTTTATCGAGGACTTCGATCGTGGCGGCAATGCGTGCTGCGGTGGTCAAGCGGGTGTCTTTCGGCCGGGCGCCGTCCAAACAGGCAGCGTATTAGGTTTCGCGCCGGTAATTCGGCGCTTCTCGGGTGATGGTGATGTCATGGACGTGGCCTTCCCTGAGACCCGCCGAAGTGATCCTTCGCATCCGGCAGTTGGTTTGCATTTCCGCTAACGTCCGGTTGCCGGTATATCCCATGGAGGCGCGCAATCCGCCGACCAGTTGATGGATGACGCTCCCAACCGGGCCTTTGTAAGGCACCCTTCCTTCGACGCCTTCGGGCACGAGTTTTAGGGTGTCGGACACTTCTTGTTGGAAGTAACGGTCTGCCGACCCCCGCGCCATGGCTTCTAAGGAGCCCATTCCCCGGTAGGATTTGTAAGAACGTCCCTGGTAGAGGAAGACTTCGCCGGGGCTTTCTTCGGTGCCGGCAAATAGCGATCCGATCATCACGCAATCGGCGCCGGCGGCGATGGCCTTGGCGACATCGCCTGAATATTTGATGCCGCCGTCTGCAATTACCGGTATGCCGGCGTTCTTGCATATTTTGGCGGCTTCAAAAATTGCTGTAAATTGGGGCATTCCGACGCCCGCGACCATACGGGTCGTGCAAATTGTGCCGGGTCCAATACCAACTTTAATGCAATCTGCGCCAGCATCGATTAATGCGCGTGCGCCCTCGGCGGTTGCGATATTTCCAGCGATCACTTGGGTGTAATTGCTCAGCTTTTTAATCCGCGCGACGGAAGACAAAACGCCGGCCGAATGGCCATGCGCGGTATCAACAACAATAACGTCGACCCCCGCATCGATAAGCGCCTCGGTACGCTCAATTCCGGCATCTCCGACACCGGTTGCGGCGGCGACCCGCAGACGTCCCTTATCGTCCTTACAGGCATCTGGAAACGCCTGTGCCTTTTCCATATCCTTGACCGTAATAAGCCCGATGCAGCGAAATTGGTCATCGACGACCACTAATTTTTCGATCCTGTGCTGATGTAAAAGCCGCTGCGCTTCATCAATTCCAACTTCTTCTTTGACGGTGACGATCGGGCTATTTTCGCTGTGCGGGGTCATTAACTCGCCGACCGGTTGCGCTGGGTTGGACGCAAAGCGAACGTCGCGGTTGGTAATTATGCCGACCAACTTGCCAGATCCATTTTCGACCACGGGGAACCCGGAAAATCCGTTTTGGAACATCAGATCGCGGACTTCGGATAAAGCCATGGTCGGGTTGACCGTCACCGGATTTACGACCATTCCAGATTCGAATTTTTTTACTTTACGGACTTCGTTCGCTTGTTCTTCGGGCGTCAAATTTTTGTGTATGACGCCGATGCCGCCCGCCTGTGCCATGGCAATTGCCAGCCGACTTTCGGTGACCGTATCCATAGCCGCCGAGATCAGAGGTATGCCGAGTTCGATTTCATTGGTCAGTTTTGTGCTGGTGTCGGCGTCGGTCGGAAGAACATCCGACGCTGCGGGTTCTAGAAGCACATCGTCGAAGGTCAGTCCGTCGAGTATTTCCATGCCATCTCCTTGGTCGAGTTGGCGGCCCATCATATAGAAGACGCCAACAATGCCAAGTGCTGAGATGCAGCGGAATAGAAATGCCGGAATATGGCCGCAGGCGGCGTTATTTTTCGCCCCGAAACCCCATGGCGACGACAAAAATTTCCTTCGATTCGGTGCGGCTCGCCGGTGGCTTTACGTGGCGGACGGTTTCAAAATCCACCTTCATCAGAGACAGAAGGGCGCCTTCGGTACCGCCTTGTAAGACCTTGGCTATAAAGATGCCGCCCGGGCCTAAAATTTGACGGGCAAAATCATAGGCGGTTTCGGCCATTCCCATGATGCGGAGATGGTCGGTTTGGGTGTGCCCGCTCATTGCCGGCGCCATGTCGCTTAAGACCAAATCCGCGCTATCGCCAATTTCGGCGCGGATGGCGTCTTCGCTGCTTTCATCCAAAAAATCCACCTTCAAAATGGTCGCGCCGGGTATTGGATCCATTTCCGTTATATCGACAGCAACAACACGTGATCCCGTTGATCGATTTTCCGCGCCCGTGCGCTCAACAATAACCTGGGTCCAACCGCCGGGCGCCGCCCCAAGATCGACCACCTTGCACCCACGCCTTAAAATATGAAAACGATCGTCCATTTCGATTAATTTATATGCCGCCCGCGACCGGTAGCCTTCGCGCGCCGCCAACTCTACATAGGGGTCATTTAGTTGACGCTGTAGCCACAGGGTCGATGATATCTTACGCCCTTTAGCCGATTTGACTCTGACATTCTTGCCGCGCCCTGGGCGGGCCTTGCTATGTCCTCGATTGCTGGTCAAATCTCTTGGTTCGCTAGATGTTTGATGTTTCGGGCTTCTTGTTGCGAGCGTTCCGATGGGTTTCCGACGATGGGAATGCCGTCTGATGTCATTAATTCCATCAACATTCCCTCGCGCAGGCCCCGATCGGCGATGCTTAGCTTGCCAACAGGCCAGGACCGTTTTATGGCGTCCAATATGGCGCACCCCGGAACGACCAGTTCGGCACGCTCTTTGCCAATGCAGGGTAATTGCGAGCGGTGTTCGTAATCCAGCCCCGACAATAATCGTGTCGCCTGATCCAACGCACCGAAATCGATCACCAACCCATCAATGTGGGATCGTGAATAATAGGGGAGATCCAAATGAATAGCGCCCAATGTGGTTACCGTACCTGACGTGCCAAGCATTTGTACTTGGCCATCTTTGACGAATTCATGAATTTTATTGCGCCTGCAAAATGGTGGCAGATGGTCGGCAATACTGCTGACCAATTCCTCGTATTGGACCATATCCATATCAGCAGAGCCGCATTCTTCGGCAAGGGTGACAACGCCGAACGGCAACGATAATACATCTAGGATTTGAAAACGGTTGGCTTCTTTGCGCCGCGCCCAGGTTAATTCAGTGCTTCCGCCGCCAATATCGAAGACCAGCGCATAAGGCAGGCCATCGGTCAGCAGGCTCTGGCAACCGAGAAGCGCGAGGCGGGCTTCTTCTTCATAGGTGATGGTTTCGAATTCAAGACCGGTTTCGGCTGCGATCATTGCCAAAAATTCATCACAATTTTCGGCCCGCCGGCAGGCTTCGGTCGCAATATTACGGCTTTTCAATACATTTAAACTTCTAAGCTTATCGGCGCAGACGGATAAGGCGTCGACCGACCGTTTCATGGCTTCGATGCTGAGGTGGCCAGTTGCGCCCAAACCTTCGCCAAGCCTGACAATACGGGAAAACGATGCGGCCACGCGAAAGCCCTGACCAACCGGCTTGGCGATCAATAAACGGCAATTGTTGGTCCCAAGATCGAGCGCCCCGTAAAGACGGCTATGTTCCCGTCTCTCGGCACCGAATTGCGATCGTCTCCTTCTTTTACCCGATTTGGCCGGCATGGTTACCATCTTGTTGTGTACGCACGTAGCTAGGGTACTCTGATTTTTACCGGAGTAGAAGGCGTCAATCTAGCGGGCAAAAAAAACGGCCCCGAAGGGCCGTTTTGAAGGTGTTTAAATAATTTTCTACGCTAAATTACATGGCGCGCACTTCGATCAGGAAGCTATCGACTTCCTTGCCGAGGGCTTCGGACTGTTGCGAAAGTTCCCGTGCCGCATTGAGGACTTCGGTCGCCGATTGGCCTGTTTCCTCAGAGGCTTTGGTGACGCCATTAATGTTGGATGAAACCTCGCCGGTTGCCGCGCTTTGCTCTTCGACGGCGCCCGCGATTGCGGTGGCGATTTCGTTGATTTCATTAATCGTCTTGGTGATCCCTTCGATCGATCCGACAGCAGACTGTGTTGCGTTTTGAATGTCGGTGATCTGGGCCGCGATTTCCTCAGTCGCCTTGGCCGTCTGATTGGCCAGGTTCTTAAC
>JABMOP010000125.1 GCA_013204125.1 Rhodospirillales bacterium
ATTTCAATCTTGCCATGGTCGCCCTTCTATTTGCGACGCTTCTGACGCTGATCGGAAATTTTCTGGCGGACATGGTCTATGGGTGGCTCGACCCGAGGATCACCTACAGATGACCGGGCAAATGTACGCCAATGCCGTATCTGCCCGGCGCCTCGCTTGGGCAAGGTTTCGGCGCCACAAGTTGGCGATGAGTAGCGTCGCGCTGCTCGCTTTACTTTCTATTTTTGCGGCAGCCGCGCCGTTATGGGAATTGATATTCGACATCAGAGCCGATCACGTCGACTTAATGAGCCGTTTTGCAGCGCCTACATTAGGCTCCTGGTTCGGGCGCGACGAGTTGGGCCGCGATGTATTTCTACGCTTGGCATATGGCGGTCAAATTTCACTTCTCGTAGGAACTGTTTCTGCACTGGTAGCCGCTGTATTTGGAACATTGATTGGATTGGCTGCGGCCTACCGGGGCGGCTGGATTGACGCGCTTCTTATGCGGCTTACGGATTCTGTTATTTCGCTACCGCTGCTTCCTTTATTAATTGTTCTGGCAGCCCTCGATTTGAATAAACTTGGGCTACCTTCCGCGTTGGCCGAAACAGAGAACATCAGTTTTTACCGGATCATATTTATAGTCGCCTTGCTTGGCTGGACAACATCGGCGCGTATCGTGCGCGGCGCCGCATTAACCATCCGCGAGCGCGATTTCGTATTGAGCGCCAAGGCCCAAGGCGCTGGCGCCTGGCGCATTATGCTGGTGCACATCCTGCCAAATTTGATGTCGCCGATCATCGTCGCGACGACGCTGTCCGCCGGAAAAATTATTTTGCTGGAATCGGTACTCAGTTTTTTAGGCCTAGGCATCCAACCGCCCATCGCCAGCTGGGGAAACCTGCTCACCAACGCGCAGGAACTCATCCACACGGCGCCGCTCCTGGCATTTTATCCGGGGATCGCAATTTTTCTTACGGTCATCGCATTTAACTTCCTCGGCGATGGCCTGCAGGACGCGCTCGACCCCAAAGCTTTCGATTGACTTTGGGTCATGCTTTACTATGCCATTGGCTCTTCTAACTGTGCTGGCCGGACTAGGAATAAAATGTCGTGAGTAATAATATTAAAATCGTGCCGGTTATAATTTCGGGCGGCTCTGGGACGCGATTGTGGCCGGTTTCCCGGCCGCTTTACCCAAAGCAGCTTCAGCCACTGGTGACCGAGCGGACATTACTGCAAGATACGGTTTCGCGCCTGACGGGCGAACAATTTTCTTCACCAATTGTTGTCTGCAACGAAGCCCACCGTTTCATAATCACCGAGCAATTGAGGGAAATCGGTGTGGCCGCGCCGGCCATCGTGCTTGAACCGGTAGGCCGCAATACTGCCCCCGCAGCCGCCGTCGCCGCGCTTTTAGCGCAAGGTTCAGATGAGGATGCGGTGTTATTAATTGCCCCTTCCGACCATGCGATTTCCAATCGGTCCGCATTTTTAAAGGCCGTAGAATTGGCTTTGCCTGCCGCCTTGGCCGGCCGGCTGGTTACCTTCGGTATCAAGCCATCGACGCCGGAAACCGGTTACGGGTATATCCGCCGTGGCGCGCCGATCGAAAATGCCGCGGGATGCTTTATCGTTGATGCATTCGTCGAAAAACCAGATTTGGAAACTGCAGAGGGCTATCTGGCCGATGGCACCTACGATTGGAACAGCGGCATGTTTTTATTCCGCGCTGCGGCCTTCCTCGAAGAATTGGGCCGGCTTCAACCGGAGATATTGGCGGCATGCCGCCGGGCCATCGAACGCCAGGAATCTGACCTCGATTTTATCCGATTGGACGCCGAAGCTTTTGACGCCAGCCCAGCCGAATCTATCGACTACGCAGTCATGGAACTGACGAACCTCGCAGCCCTCGTCCCGGCTGATGTGGGGTGGAGTGATGTCGGCTCCTGGGGGCAGCTTTGGGCGATTTCCGAAAAAGACGCCCACGGAAATTCGATTGTCGGCGACGTGATCTTAAAGGACGTAAAAAATTCCTATATCCGCGGCGATGGCAAATTGGTAGCAGCAATTGGGATCAGCGACATGGTCGTCATTGCCACCGATGATGCCGTCTTAGTGGCGGGGCGTGAGCATGCGCAAATGGTCAAAGAAATTACTCAGACACTGAAAGACGAAGGCAGAGTGGAATTTACCACCCACACCAAGGTCTATCGTCCCTGGGGATGGTATCAGTCCCTGGAAACGGGGGAGCGATTTCAAGTCAAGCTGATCGGCGTCAACCCGGGCGCCAGAATCAGCCTGCAAAAACATTCCAAAAGAGCAGAGCATTGGGTCGTGGTATCCGGCGAAGCCACGGTGACTCGCGGCGATGAGGTCCTGCAGCTGGAAGAGAACATGTCGACTTACATCCCGATTGGCATGAAGCACCGGCTGGAAAATAAAGCCGTCACGCCGCTTTTGATCGTCGAAGTCCAATCTGGAAGTTATTTGGGTGAAGACGACATTGAGCGGTTCGATGACGAGTATGGACGGAACTAATATTGGAAATGGAAAAATGAGCAATTTACCAAATTCGTTGGCCGGGCGGGACATCGCAAATTATCTGCACCCCTATACCAATCTGAAAACTCACCAAGAGACCGGCCCGTTTATCGTAACCGGCGGCGACGGCGTCTACGTCTATGACGAAGATGGAAAGCGTTATATCGAAGCCATGTCTGGATTGTGGTGTGCGGCGCTTGGCTTCTCAGAAGAACGACTGGTCGAGGCCGCCGCCAAAGCGATGCGCGAACTGCCATTCTATCACGGCTTCAATGGAAAATCGCACCCGGCGGGGATCGAGTTGGCGGAAAAGCTGATTGAAATTTCGCCGGTGCCGATGTCCAAGGTATTTTTCGCCAATTCCGGCTCGGAAGCCAACGACACGGCGATCAAGCTCATATGGTATATGAATAACGCCCTCGGCCGGCCGACAAAAAAGAAAATTATATCGCGTGTAAAAGCTTATCACGGCGTGACCGTGGCGGCGGCCAGCCTGACCGGATTGCCATTCAACCAGCGCGATTTCGATGTGCCTCTAGACGGCTTTTTGCACACCGATTGCCCGCACTATTACCGCTTTGGCGAGGCCGGCGAAAGCGAAGAAGACTTCGCATCGCGCTGCGCTGAAAATTTGGAAAACCTCATAATCGAAGAAGGCCCCGATACGATCGCCGCATTTTTCGCTGAGCCGGTTATGGGCGCCGGCGGTGTCATCGTGCCGCCGGCAACCTATTTTGAAAAAATTCAGGCGGTGCTACGCAAATACGAAATATTATTCGTGGTCGACGAAGTGATCTGCGGTTTCGGGCGGACCGGGAACATGTTCGGCACCCAGACCTATGATTTGAAGCCCGATATGATTACCGTCGCCAAGGCTCTGTCGTCTGCGTATTTGCCCATTTCCGCCTTGCTCTTATCTGAAGAGGTGTTTCAGGCCTTGGTAATCGAGAGCGAAAAGATCGGTATTTTCGGCCATGGATATACCTATGGCGGCCATCCGGTACCCTCTGCAGTGGCGCTGGAGACCATCAAAATCTATGAAGAACGCGATATCGTCTCCGAAGTCCGGCGCATCGCACCAACCCTCCAGGGCGGGCTCCAAGCGCTCGGCGCGCACCCTCTGGTCGGAGAAGCCCGCGGGATCGGCCTCCTTGGCGCCTTGGAATTGGTGGCCGATAAGGAAACGCGCAAGCCCTTCGATGCCGCCCTCGGCATCGGGCCCTTTCTTGCCAAAATCATGGAAAGAGAAGGCGTGATCGCCCGCACCATGGGCGATGTTTTAGCATTCGCACCGCCGCTGATAATTGATGAGGCTCAAATCACCACCGTGTTGGATGTTGTAAAATTAGCGCTTGATGAAACACTAGGTATGGTTTTTGAAAAAAAATTGGTGTAAACCCTTGGAAAATGGAGAGTTGAAACCAATTTACTAGGTAATAATAAGGCCATCTTTTGGAATGGTCTGCCAAGTGGTTAGGCAAATTTCTATAGAATGCCAGGAGAGTACTGGAATGGACTACAACAAATTCTTTGCCGACAAAGTCTCGGCGCTAAAGGCGGAAGGCCGTTATCGCGTCTTTGCGGACCTGGAACGTCAGGCCGGCAATTTCCCCAGCGCCCAAAATCACCGCGAACGCGGCGAAGAAGAAGTGACGGTTTGGTGCTCCAACGATTATCTCGGCATGGG
>JABMOP010000126.1 GCA_013204125.1 Rhodospirillales bacterium
CCCGATAGGTCGGCGAAAAATTCTTCATGTTGATGCCCGCAGAATCGTGTCCTTTTTTAATTTGGAAGACGCCGTCATCCATGAACACCATCGAGACATCTTGATCGAACGCAGCCGTAATCAGCACAACTTCGAGCCCTTCCAGGGCATAAACCGTGCCGTAAGGCGCCCTGCGGTTCACAAACATGAACTTCTTGACCGGGCCGTCGAATTCGTCGTCATCATCAAAATCCATTGGTTCGTCGTTCATATCCCGCCCCTAATCGCCAAATGTTATCAAGCGGTCGCCGATGATGCCGGCCTCCACCAATTGGCCGAGCCCGGAAATATGAAATCCGGCGGCCAGCAATTCTTCCTTTAGACCGCGGCGCATGGCGGCCGCGACGCAAACAACCATATCGAGGCCATGTTCTTCGGCCAATTCGGACCACAACTTAACGAGGTTACGATCGTCGGTTGGCGGTTCCGACAGTTTGTTCGAATTGTGGACCCCGTCGTGGTAAAAAAACACGCGCACAATTTCGTGGCCCTTTTCCAAGGCTGCCTTGGTAAATTGGTAGGCGCTGTCAGACGCCTGATGGGTAAATGGTCCTTCGTTGACCAAGATGCCGAACTTCATGCCCCCCCCTTATCTTAAAAGTGTACGTGGGCCGACGCGTTGAGGCTTGCGCGGGGGCTCCGGAAATCATCAATGTGGTGCTTGGTGAATGGGATGTCTGCGATTTCGAAAAAACGGGTCCAGCCGATCCGTTCTATCCATTCGCCCATACGTTCCCAATCGCGGGCATTTTCCTTATAGGCGTAGAGAATTCTTTTCACGACCTCTGCCACTTCGGGCCAGCGCGGCGGATTATTGGGCAGGCCGGCCACAGCCAGCTTATGGAAGGTCGGTTTGGAGCGCGCATTGGAATGCTTGCCGCCGACCCAAATGGCAAGCTTGGTAGATTCGGCCGAATTCACCTGCATCGGCGGGCACGGCGGATAGCAGGCGCCGCAGCAAATGCATTTTTTCTCATCAATTTCCAATGACGGTTTGTTATTAACCATGGCGGGCCGGATCGCGGCCACCGGACAACGCGCCACGACCGCCGGGCGTTCACACACATTAGCAACAAGGTCATGCGATATGACCGGCGGCTTGGTGTATTGCACATTGATGGCGATATCGCCCTGGCCGCCGCAATTGATCTGACAGCAGGACGTGGTGATGCGCACCCGGTTGGGCATTTCTTCGTTGGTGAATTCGTCATACAGCTCATCCATCAACGATTTGACGACGCCGGACGCATCGGTGCCCGGAATGTCGCAATGCAGCCAGCCTTGGGTGTGCGAAATCATCGACATGGAATTGCCGGTGCCGCCGACAGGGAAACCTGCCAGATTCAGTTGTTCAATCAGCGGCGCAACTTTTGCTTCATCGGCCACCATAAATTCGATATTGCTGCGCACCGTGAAACGCACATGACCATCGGCAAATTCATCGCCGATATCGCATAATTTGCGGATCGTACCCACATCCATCTGGCGCTGGGTGCCGGCGCGAACGGTCCATATTTCATCGCCATCGTGAGCCACATGATGGAGCACGCCGGGGCGCGGGCGATCATGCCATTTCCAGTTGCCGTAATTTTCCTTCATCACCGGATGCATATACGGAAACGGATCGGGTACGCCGGTCTCGTTTGCTCTCCGTGGTACGGGTGCTGCTTCGCTCATTGACTTTCCTCTATGCTCGCAAATTCATTCAAAAGGGCGGCGGATATTCAGATGATGGCCTATTCGGCCGCCACCTTGGCGCTGGCCTTCTCGGCTTTGCGTTTTTCCCATTTTGCCGCTTCTTCGTCCCAATCGTCGGTACGGACATAAGAATTGGTACGCGGGTGGCTAATCATGTTGGGATCGATTTCGACACCAATGCCTTCTAAGAAGTTGGTCATCCCGATGCGGTCGATGGTTTCGCCGACGCGTTCGTGTTCAAGCGCGTTTTCGGCGAAGAAATCAATAACCGTTTCACCAAGTTCTTCCAGGCGCTCGAAATCTTCGTCGGTTTCCAGCGGGAAGAACGGAATGATCACGGTGCCGATCTGATCGCCGATTTTCAACGAACGCTTGCCGCCCATTAAAATGGTGGCGCCGCGCTCATCGCCCGGCGACAGGGCTTTGTTCATAACGTTGAGGCAGTGCATGCAGCGAACGCAGCTTTGGTTATCCACGTCCAGGGTGTCGTCGTCATTGAGGCTGAGCGCATTGGTCGGGCAGCGCGTAATCACATTATCGATGGTGTATTTGCGGCCCGCCTCGGCGACATATTTTTTAACCTCTTCCTGATCGACCTTCATTTCATCGCGCCACGTGCCGATAACGGCGAAGTCGGCGCGGTGAATGGCATTGGAACAATCGTTCGGGCAACCTGAAAATTTGAATTTGAATTTATAAGGCAGCGCCGGGCGATGCATTTCATCTAAGAACGCATTAATCGTGGTGCGGTGGGCGCGTACTTCGTCGTAGCAGGATTGTTCGCACCTGGCATGGCCAACACAACTGACCGAGGTGCGGAGCGCCGGGCCGGCGCCGCCAAGATCAAGACCAATCTCGTTCAGATCGTCGAAGGCTTTTTGTACGTTTTCGGTGGTGCAGCCTTGGAACATAATATCGCCGCTCTGGCCGTGCAGGGCGATCAGGCCGGAGCCGTGTTTTTCCCAAACATCGCAAATCTGGCGCAGAAAATCGGTGGAATAATGCATGCCCGCCGGCGGTTGAACCCGGAGCGTGTGGAACTCTTTTGATTCGGGGTATTCTTCCGCTACTTCGGAAAAGCGGGGAATGACGCCGCCGCCATAACCATAAACGCTGACCGTGCCGCCTTTCCAATAGCCGAGGCGCGTCTCATAGGAATGTTCCAATTGGCCGAGAAGATCCGTCATCATGCCCGCATAAGGCTTGTCTTCGTCGGTTGCGAGGCTCTTCAATCCGCTAACGAAGCTCGGCCAACGGCCTTCTTCCAATTCGTCCAGCAGGGGAGTGTCGTGTTGCTTCTTAGCCACTATGCGGTCCTTTCTTGGCCAATCGAGCCCACTTTAAATAGGGCGCCAATTCAATTCAAAACTTCAAGCCGTCCTCTGCCGAATTCCAATATCGAAAACAACAGTGAAATAAACGCGTTCATTCGTAAATGGGAGGTCCGGAAGCAGAAATCCAACTTGCGTTTATTCGAATTTCGGCCCTGGCCCTCGCTTTTCTCGTCTTTATAAAGATAGTTTTACACTACCATTTTCGTTAAATACAACACCAAAAACCGTGTGGATATATTTGGTGAGTAAAGGGAAAATATTTATTTATACATTATTTTTACTCTATGAAATTGAATGTTCACTAAGTAAAAGTAATTATTACTTATAATACACAATTTGAATGTAATATCAAGCCAATAAAGGGCGTGTTTAGCCCGGAGTATATGAAATGGGTGTTATTTGGAGCAAAAAAGAGGAAAATGTTGCCCCATGAGCACCAAAACGACAAATTTATCTCCGTTTGATCCGGCGAACGACGCCGCCTACCAAGTTTGGCGCGCCGAAAAGCTTAAAGACTATCCTGCCGCCGCCGAAGATATGATCGTTCCAATCGAGGATGCCAAGAATCCGAGCCCGGTCGAGATCAAAGCCCTTACCAAAATTTGCAAAAAAACCAATATGGCGATCTACGCATCTAATTCTGGCGGCCAGGAAGATAAGCAAATTCCCCTCGCCCTCGCCGCCCATTTGGGGTTGACCCGGACCGACAAATCACTGACCACCGATGAAGACGGCGTTACCGAGCTTAGCCAATCGACAAGCGGCGAGAAGCAGACTTATATCCCCTATAC
>JABMOP010000127.1 GCA_013204125.1 Rhodospirillales bacterium
CTCATGATGAAGCTAATGAATTCAAAAATGGCGACAAGGTGTCTATCCGGGAATGCCGTCCAATATCGAAGCTAAAAAGTTGGGAAGTCGTCGGCAAGACTGAGTAATCAGTTCGGCGAGGCTCTCTCGAAAGGAATAGAAATATGATTCAGATGCAAACCAACCTGGAGGTGGCGGATAACTCCGGTGCCCGGCGGGTGCAGTGCATCAAGGTGCTAGGCGGATCAAAACGCAGGTTTGCGTCCGTTGGTGATGTGATTGTGGTTTCCGTCAAAGAAGCAATTCCGCGTGGGCGCGTGAAAAAAGGTGAAGTACACCGCGCCGTTGTCGTTCGGACGGCCAAGGCCATCCGCCGCAGTGATGGCAGTGCAATTCGTTTTGACAGCAACGCCGCTGTTTTGATCGATCAACAAAATGAGCCTATTGGGACCCGTATATTTGGCCCGGTGACGCGGGAGTTGCGTGCAAAAAATTATATGAAAATTATTTCGCTCGCGCCGGAGGTGCTCTAGATGTCTGCCAAAATTAAGAAAGGCGACAAAGTTTTTGTGCTCGCCGGTAAGGATAAGGGGAAAACCGGTGAAGTATTGAAAATGCTGCGCGCCGGTGACCGGGCAATTGTGCAAGGTGTCAACATGGCCAAGCGCCATGTGCGGGCATCCCAAGGCGGCCCTGGCGGCATTACCGAAAAAGAAGCGTCGATCAATTTGTCAAACTTGGCACATGTTGATCCCAAAGATAACAAACCGACACGTGTCGGCATCCGCACACTCGAGGACGGGCGCAAGGTGCGCTTCGCCAAGAGATCGGGTGAAGTCATTGATATATAAGGAAGGTTGAGATGTCTCGCTTACGCGAATATTTCGATTCCGATGTACGTCCGGCTCTTATGTCGGAATTCGCATACGGCAATGTAATGCAGGTCCCGAAGATCGAAAAGATCGTCATAAATATGGGCGTGGGCGAAGCTTCCCAGGACCGTAAAAAGATCGAATCTGCTGTCACGGAAATGACCCAAATTGCCGGTCAGAAACCGGTGATTACGGTTGCACGGAAATCCATTGCAGCGTTTAAGCTACGTGATGGCATGACCGTAGGCTGCAAGGTGACATTGCGCGGTGAACGCATGTACGAATTCCTTGACCGATTGATCAACATTGCGCTGCCGCGGGTTCGTGATTTTAGGGGATTATCGCCGCGCAGCTTTGATGGACGTGGAAATTATTCCCTCGGTATCAAGGAACAGATTGTGTTCCCGGAAATCAATTACGATCGAATTGATCGAATTCGCGGCATGGACGTGGTGATTTGCACCACGGCCAGTACCGATGATGAAGCAAGAGCGCTCCTCGTTGGTTTCAACATGCCTTTTGGAAGTTAAACGGAAAACGGAGTTTAAATGGGATGGCCAAAACGAGCGTCATCGAGAGAAATAAGAAGCGGGAACGCCTGGTGAAGAAATTTTCTGCCAAGCGCGCACAGCTGAAAACAATGGCAAAGGATGAATCCTTGTCGTTGGAAGAACGCTTTAATGCACGCATGAAGCTTTCTCAACTGCCGCGTGATTCTTCGCCGGTGCGAGTTCGCCTTAGATGCGAATTATCGGGCCGCGGTCGCGGTAACTACAAGAAATTTCGTTTGTCGCGGATTGCATTGCGTGATCTTGCGGCGCTGGGACAGATTCCCGGCATGGTTAAGTCAAGCTGGTAAGGGAGGGAACGATCATATGTCTATGAGCGATCCTGTCGCTGATTTATTAACTCGAATTCGGAACGGACAACAAGCCGGCAAGGATGCCGTTGTTGCGCCTGCATCCAAATTTCGTATGGGCCTTCTCGATGTTTTGAAGAGGGAAGGATATATCCGTAACTACGAAAGCTATAACGTGCGTTCCGGTGTCAATGAAGTGCGTATTGAATTGAAATATTTCGATGGTGAACCCGTCATCAAGCAGATCAACCGTGTATCGCGGCCGGGTCAACGCGTCTATTCGCGCATCGCCGATTTGCCGAAATTTTATAACGGACTTGGTATTGCAATTTTGTCCACACCGCGGGGCGTCATGTCCGACAATGAGGCGCGCGAAGCCAACGTGGGTGGGGAAGTTCTCTGCCAGGTATTTTGATTTATCGGGAACTCGTTTCCCGTAGAGGAGTTTGAACAATGTCGCGCGTAGGTCTCACACCGGTCGAAATACCCGAAGGCGTAGCTGTCGAAATTTCGGGCAGCACTCTGACCGCTAAGGGAAAACAAGGTGAATTGAGCCTGAAATTTGTCGATGTGGTCGCCCCCAGTATTGATGGCACCCAACTTTGGGTTAAGCCTCTGGATGACGCCTTAAATACCCGTAAGCTTTGGGGCACGTTTCGCCGCCTCGCGGGCAATGTGGTCCAAGGCGTACACGAAGGATTTACCCGTGAGTTGCAAATCAACGGTGTTGGTTATCGGGCGCAGGTTCAAGGCAAAGAACTGGTGATGCAATTGGGCTATAGCCACGAAATCAAATTCCCAATTCCGGAGGGGATAAAGATTAACTGCGCGACACAAACGGAGATTTCGGTTTTTGGCGCCGATAAACAATTGGTCGGTAGTGTTGCGGCGAAAATCCGAGCATTCAGGCCGCCGGAGCCCTATAAAGGCAAGGGCATTAAATACACGGATGAATTGATCGTCCGCAAAGAAGGAAAGAAGAAGTAGCCATGGAGTCGACAAAACAACTCTTTGCACGCCGCCGCTATCGGACCCGTGGTAATTTACGCCTCGGCAATCCGAATAATGTGCGGATGCGGTTGACGGTTTTTCGTTCCGGTAAACATATTTATGCGCAGGTGATCGACGATGCCAAAGGCCAAACCTTGGCGGCAGCGTCCTCATTGGACAAGGAATTGAAAAGCAAAATTAAAAACGGTTCTGGAGTTGGTGCTGCGGTCGAAGTTGGAAAGCTTGTCGCCGAACGCGCCAAGAAAGCCGGTGTCGGCGACGTCGTGTTTGACCGTGGCGGTTATTTATTTCACGGCAGGGTAAAAGCCCTAGCCGAAGCGGCCCGCGAAAGCGGCCTGAAGTTTTAGGAGCTATAAAATATGGCACATGGACCATCACAACGCGGCGAACAGGATCTGATCGACAAGCTTGTCAGCATCAACCGTGTTGCCAAAGTGGTGAAGGGCGGACGCCGGTTTGGGTTTGCTGCACTCGTGGTTATTGGCGACGGCAAGGGACGCGTTGGTTACGGCACCGGCAAGGCGCGCGAAGTTCCCGAAGCTATTCGTAAAGCAACAGAATCTGCGAAAACCAAATTGATCCGGGTACCGCTCCGCGAAGGGCGGACGCTTCATCACGATGTCAACGGACATTTTGGTGCCGGCAATGTGGTCGTTCGTGCGGCGCCGGCAGGAACCGGAATTATTGCCGGCGGCCCGATGCGCGCTGTGTTTGAATCCCTCGGCTTGCAAGATGTGGTTGCCAAATCGACAGGCAGCTCGAACCCGCACAACATGATCAAAGCAACATTCGATGCGTTACAGAATTTGGCTTCGCCGCGTTCCATTGCCAGTAAGCGCGGTAAAAAAGTTAGCGATATTGTTGGTCGGCGGGAAGTAGCCGCCCAGGCCACAGAGTAGGTATGGAGTTAAGTTAATGGCTGACGCTAAAAAGAACACTGTTACGGTCACTCAGGTGGGAAGTTCTATCGGCCGTAAGAACGATCAACGTGCGACGTTGATCGGATTGGGTCTTAACAAGATGCATAGAACGCGCACGCTGGAGGATACGTCTTCAGTCCGCGGTATGATCACCAAGGTTCAGCACTTGGTCAAAGTCGAGGACGGCGCTTAAATTCAGGCGCTGGATCAACGAAAGGTTTCGAAATGAAGTTGAACGATTTACGTGACAATGAAGGGGCGCGCCACCCAAGGATTAGGGTCGGGCGTGGTCCGGCATCTGGCAAAGGTAAAACTGCAGGCCGCGGCCAAAAAGGCCAAAAGTCACGAAGCGGCGTATCTTTGGTCGGTTTCGAAGGTGGCCAGATGCCTCTTTACCGGCGCATGCCGAAGCGTGGTTTTCATAATATTTTTGCTAAGTCGTTCGAGGTTGTTAACATCGGGAGCTTGCAAAAGGCCATTGATGATAAAAAATTGAACACCGAGGGTAAAATTGACGCCGATGTACTCAAAACGGCAGGCCTGATCCGCAATAAAAGTGATGGTGTGCGCCTACTGGGCAAGGGTGCGTTAAAAGCCTCGGTGACAATCGAAGTTTGGGGTGCCAGTAAATCTGCAATCGCTGCGGTAGAAAGCGCCGGCGGCAAAATTGAAGTGCTTGCGCCGCCCAAACCGGAAAAGGTTGAAAAGAAACGCAAAAACGCCAAATCAAAACTTGCCCCGGTAAAAGACGGCGATAAAGCGGAAAGCGCAGCAGAATCTGGGTCTGATGAAAAAGGCAAATTACAATCGGGCGACACGGATGAAACCGATAGCGACGTAGGCTAACCATCATTAATTTGATGAAGTTACCCGGTTTGGTTTCTTAAGAATGCGCGCGTAATCGAAGGTCGAAAAAGCAAATGGCATCTGCCGCAGAACAATTGGCCGCTAATCTAAATTTCGGCGCTTTTTCGAAGGCGACCGAATTGAAGAAACGCCTGTGGTTTACCTTGTTCGCGCTTATTGTTTACCGGCTCGGCACTTATATTCCTCTGCCTGGTATTGATCCCGTAATTTTAAATGACATTTTCAGCAAACAAGCAGGCGGCATATTAGGCATGTTCAATATGTTTGCCGGCGGCGCACTTGGCCGCATGACGATATTTGCCTTGAATATCATGCCGTATATTTCTGCCTCCATTATTATGCAGCTTATGACGGCGCTATCGCCGGGAATGGCCCAGCTCAAGAAAGAAGGCGAACAAGGCCGCAAAAAAATCAATCAATACACCCGATATCTGACTGTCGTGATCGCTTTATTTCAATCCTACGGTATCGCCGTTGGACTTGAAGGAATGACCAGTTCCCAGGGAAGCGCGGTTATTGATCCAGGTGCATTTTTCCGCTTCACTTCGGTGGTAACTTTGGTCGGCGGCACTATATTCCTGATGTGGTTGGGTGAACAAATTACGGCGCGCGGCGTCGGCAACGGCATATCTCTCATTATATTCGCAGGAATTGTCGCTGAATTACCGGCCGCTTTGGCGTCGACGCTGGAACTTGGGCGGACCGGTGCATTGTCTTCGCTTTTCATCGCGTTATTGCTGGTTGGTGCGGTGGCCGTCATTTACGGCATCGTATTTGTTGAACGAGCGCAGCGAAAATTATTGGTACAATATCCAAAACGTCAGATGGGCAATAAAATGTTCGGCGGCGAAAGTTCGCACTTGCCTCTAAAAATCAATACGTCCGGTGTCATCCCGTTGATATTTGCAAGCTCAATTCTCTTGATGCCGATTACGTTGATTAGTTTTACGGCAAGCCAAGGGCCGGGATTTTTGACGACTGTGGCCGCCTTTATGGGACGCGGGCAGCCAGCCTATCTGTTGCTGTATGCCACATTCATATCGTTTTTTGCATTTTTCTACACGGCAGTGGTCTTCAATCCGGAAGAAACTGCGGACAATTTGAAAAAATACGGTGGATTTATTCCAGGTATCCGCCCCGGCAAAAACACCTCTGATTACCTTAGCTATGTTTTGACCCGCTTGACCGTGGTCGGCGCAATTTATCTTGTTTTAATCGCCATTTTACCTGAAATGCTGATTGCGCGGTTTTCGGTGCCGTTCTTTTTCGGAGGTACAAGTCTGCTGATCGTAGTTTCGGTAACTTTGGATACAGTCGCACAAATTCAATCACATCTTCTGGCTCATCAATATGAGGGGCTGATTAAAAAATCGAGATTGAAGGGACGACGTTAGTGAATGTCATTCTCCTCGGTCCACCAGGTGCGGGTAAGGGTACGCAAGCGGAGAAATTGGTTGAAACTTACGGCTTGGTTCAGTTATCAACTGGCGAAATGCTGCGCGATGAAGTGAGATTGGGAAGCGAGATGGGCAAAAGGGCCAAAGAAATAATGGATGCGGGCAAACTTTTGCCTGATGATTTGGTCATATCGATGATTTCAGGACGTATCGATCAAGCGGATGGAAACGGTATTATACTCGATGGGTTTCCAAGGACCAAAGCCCAGGCGGAAGCATTGGATAAAATGCTTGAGGAAAGAAATTTGAAGTTGGAACACGTTATCCAGTTGGATGTTGCCGAAGACGCCGTTGTCGAGCGTATTTCTGGGCGCTATTCTTGCGCCGAATGCGGGAGCGGCTACCATGACAGCCTTATCAAGCCCGAAGTTGAGGGGATCTGCGATAATTGTGGTTCAAAAAAGTTTTCAAGGCGCAGCGATGACAACCAGGATACGGTTCGGTCACGCTTGGCGGCTTATAGAGAGCAAACTGCGCCAATTCTGCCATATTATGCTGCCGACGGCCGGCTTATCGTTGTTGATGGGATGGAAAATGTTGAGAAAGTGTTTGAAAGTGTTCGGGCGGTGATTGACGGGGTTTAGCGAGTTGACTTAAGGCATTTGTCGCCTATAATCGCCGACTTCGGGCCCCCCGGCATCATTGTATGTATTCATAATTCAAAGTTAAGGAGTTCCAGCTTTGGCTCGTATTGCTGGCGTCAATATACCAACTCAGAAAAGAGTAGAAA
>JABMOP010000128.1 GCA_013204125.1 Rhodospirillales bacterium
CGGCCAAGGCGACCAAGACGCCGCCCTTTGACGATCCATCCAGTTTGGTGACGATTAAGCCGCTTACCTGAACCGCCTCTTTAAATATCTCCACCTGGGAATGGGCGTTTTGTCCGGTTGTCGCATCAAGTACCAGAAGACAGCTATGCGGCGCGTCCACATCCAGTTTTTTGAGGACGCGCACAATTTTTACCAACTCGTCCATCAATTCGGTTTTGTTCTGCAGGCGCCCGGCTGTGTCGATAAATAGGATATCGGTGCCCTGGCTCTTTGCCTGTTTCAAGGCATCGAAGACAAGCCCCGCCGCATCGGCGCCGGTATCTGCCGAAATTACTTCGGCGCCGGTGCGTTCGCCCCAAATTTTAAGTTGTTCGACCGCTGCTGCGCGGAAAGTATCGCCGGCGGCCAACATGATTTTGTTACCTTGTCCGGCAAAATGGTGGGCGAGCTTGCCGATCGTTGTTGTCTTGCCGCTGCCGTTAACGCCGCACACCAGGACAACGTGGGGCTTTAAGGCAGGGTCGGGCTGAAACGGTGTGGCAACGGGTTCCAGTATGGCGGATATTTCACCGGCCAGGGCGCGGCGTATTTCTTCGCCTTCCACTTCCTTGCCGAAGCGCGTCTCTGCAATGGATTTGCTTAACCGCGCCGCCGCGCCGGCGCCCAGATCCGCGGTTATCAAAATATCTTCCAGATCTTCGAGCGTGGCCGCATCAAGCTTGCGTTTGGTAAATAAATCGTTGAGCCCGCCGCCGAGCGCCCTCGAGGATTTCCTAAGCCCCGCCTTTAAGCGGCCGAGCCAGCTTGCCGCGGCATCGTTCACGCCGGCGTTCCCGTCATTGGCTCTGCCGTCAACACCATATCGATCAGCCCGGTGATCGATACGGGAACCACAGCGCCTTGCGCCGGCATCGCCGCATTTGGGCCTAAGTCCATGCGCACCGGTGCAAAATGTTCGGTGTAGCCGCGCCGGTCCCGTTCGGCCAATACCATGGCGCGGGTGCCAATCAGGCTATTGAAATATTCGGTCTTCATGGTCTCTCCCGCCTGCCGTAGCCGCGCCGCGCGCCGGCGCCGCTCAGCCGGCTCTACTTGCGGCATTTTGGACGCAGGCGTACCTAGCCTCGGCGAATAGGGGAAGACGTGTAGATAGGTAAGTCCGGCTTCTTCGACAAGGTCCAGCGTCTCGGTGAACATGGCTTCGGTTTCTGTCGGAAAACCGGCGATCATATCGGCGCCAAATACCGCGCCGGCGCGCGCCTCTTTCAAGCGCCGGCAAATTTCGAGCACATCGGCCCTCGAATGACGGCGGGCCATACGCTTCAAGATCAAATCATTGCCGGCTTGGATGCTTAAATGAAAATGCGGCATCAGGCGCGGCTCGGTCGCCGCCAGCCCGATCAGGTCGTCGTCGATGGCTGCCGGGTCCAACGATGACAGGCGCAATCGGTCGAGCCCCGGAACCGCGCCCAGCAGTTTCCGGATCATGCCGGCCAGTCCCAGCCCATCGGCTAAATCAGGCCCGTAGGATGAAATATCGACGCCGGTCAGCACCGCTTCATGATAGCCGGCTTCAACCAGCAGGCGGGTTTGTTCGATAATGGCTTTTAAAGGCACCGAGCGGGAATTGCCGCGGCCAAAGGGGATAATGCAAAACGTGCAGCGATGATCGCAGCCCTGTTGAATTTGCACGAAGGCGCGGGAACGGGTCTCGAAGCCTGTAATCGGGGCCGCTGTCACGCTGTCTTCGGCCATGATGTCGGAAACAGATACGCGTTCGCCCGCTCTACCCGTTGCAAAATTTTCGGCTTTCAGCTTTTCCGTATTGCCGAGCACTCGATCAACTTCGGCCATGGCGGCAAATTTTTCAGGCGCGATTTGTGCTGCGCAACCGGTGACGATGATTTCCGCATTCGGGCGTTCGCGGCGCAGGCGGCGGATGGTTTGGCCGGCTTGGCGCTCGGCTTCGCTGGTCACCGCGCAGGTGTTGATAATCACCATATCGCCATGGCCGCTTGCCTCGGCATGAATGCGCATTACTTCGGATTCGAACGCATTTAATCGACAGCCGAGAGTAATCACTTGCGGCTTGCTCATAGCTTCAGCAATCCGTCTAGGCTGCCCCGAAATACGGTTGCCACCGGGCCGGTCATGAGAACGTGGTCGTTTTCCATCCATTCTATGTCGAGCGCTCCGCCATCCAGCTCGATCGTGGCTTTGCGTTCGGCCAGGCCGCGAAGATGGGCGGCAACGAGCACGGCGCAGGCGCCCGTGCCGCAGGCGCGTGTAATTCCGGCGCCGCGCTCCCAGACGCGCACACGGACCGAAGTCCGGCTCCGAATTTCGGCAATTTCAACATTGGTGCGGTTTGGATAAAGCGGATGTATTTCCAATTTTGGACCCAGTTCCGCCAAATTTACAGCGTCCACATCGCCGACAAAAAAAACAGCATGGGGATTGCCCATACCGACGCCAACCGGATCGGCAAGCGCGCCTTCGCTCATATCCAGATGCAGGGTATCGGCTTTGGTGGCGATCGGGATGCCGGCCCATTTGGTTTCGGGCCGCCCCATATCGGCGCTGATACGGCCGTCCGCCTGGCGTTCGGTTGCGACCAGACCGGCCTTGGTGTCAATGATGATGCTATTGTCGCCGCTTTCGTCCATGAGCAGCGCGCCGACGCACCGCACCGCATTGCCGCAGGCTTCCACTTCGCCGCCATCGGCATTCCAGATGCGCATGTAGGCGCCGGCGTCATTGGTTGGCGCGGTTTCAATGGCGATCAATTGGTCGCAGCCGACACCGGTGTGCCGATCGGCAATGCGACGGACGTCACCTTCGGACAGTCGGAGCGGCGATTGGCGTCCATCAAAGACGACAAAATCGTTGCCCAAACCATGCATTTTTATGAACGGTGTATCGGTCATGGGGGGCATATAGAGCCGATCTGATGCGAAGTCCACCGGATTTAGGGGTTCAAGTCCGCCGATAGTTGTCCAGAAACGCCCGCATGTGAAAATGGCGTTGATCGGCGCTGTATAGGTGGGCGGCGCCAATTGGACACGCGCGCCGGGCGGCGCATCCAAGTTCTAGGCAATTCCGGCCCTCAGCCGATCCTAAATATCCGGCGCAGGCATCGCGATTGAACGTCCCGGTGGAAACGGCGTCCACCGGGCAGGTATTGAGGCACGGCTGATCGACGCAGGTGATGCAGGGGTTGGGAGCCGGGTTCCCGGCCGGCAGATCGAAGTTATCGGCAAACACCAATACCCCGCGATAGGCATGCCAGAGACCATATTCGGGATGGATAAGCGGGCCATAAAGAGACGGAAACACCGCTTCGGCTTTTTTGGCCCATTGCATGATCGGATGGTACGGCGGCCCGTCGAAAGGAAAGAGAACCGCCGCGCCGAGATCGTTTGCGGCGCTCGTTAGCTCGGCCCTGGTCCAATCTTCCAACGGATCGTCCCCCGGGTTTTCGCCGCGGCGAAATCGTTGCCAAAATGAAGCGCCGGAGTTGCCGATGATGATCACGGTTTGCCCCGCCGCCGGCATCTGGTCGGCTTGGGTCGGATGAAAGCCGCCGCGGCATGACATTCCCGTGGCTTCTACGCGCCGGCAAATTGTTTGGTAATCCATGTGCGTTTTTAGCTGCAAACAGGTGTCCGCGCCAAGAACCGCCGATCAGAAATTAATTTATCGACCGGCTGGTAATTGCTTCTGCGAGCTCGAGTAATGATTTTCTGAGCCGCGGGTCTTCCAATCCAATATAGATGCGCATGAAGCGTCCCAGATCACGCGTCCCGATGGAGGTTCCCGCTCCTGCCCGAATTTTGGGTGCCGGAACAATTTTTACCATGTCCGATAAATCTTCATAAAAATAGCTTAAAGGCACCGAGAATATTTGCCCAAGCACGAGCAGCAGGGCGCCATCGGCCGATACGGTTCCATCTTCAATTTCGGTTAATTTCAGCGTCGGAGCGCCCAATTTTTGCGCAAGGGATCCTAATTCCATCCCCCTTTTTTCTCTTAATTTCTTGATGCGGTGTCCGAGAATTGGATCAATAACTTGCTTCCATCCGGCGAGATCGAATTCCACGGCAGCATTTGGCGTTTGCTGGTTTCTTTTTACCATTATTCCCCCTTGCAATTGATTTTTTCAACCAATAATGGTATTTATTTACTATTTACTTGCAAAAGTATATCATGCTCCTCATATAATCAAAAGTATAAAAAATACACTATTTAGTTGTAGTTTTATACCAAAAGCCGCACCGGAGTGGCGTAATTTCATTAAGTGCCGCTTTGAGCGAGGGTTTTGACGAATTGTGACAGCCGTTTTCTGACGTCTTCGTCCTTCACCCTGAAATAATTATGCATCAGCTCGATGGCTTCACGGGACGACATCGGGTCTTGAC
>JABMOP010000129.1 GCA_013204125.1 Rhodospirillales bacterium
GGCGGGATGTCTGCCCTCCGCACTGCCTGGCTGGATAAAGCGCACCATCTGGGCGATCCGCTTCGGGTACGCGTCCCCGGCGGTGATGTCGAAGGGAATTTCAAGGGCCTGGACGAAAACGGCGCGCTTCTATTAGAAAGTGGCGGACGGATTGCCCGCTTTGAAGCCGGCGACGTCTTTTTCGGACCAGGGGCTTAGGAACGCAGTCAATGTTGCTTGCCATAGATTCTGGAAACACAAATGTGGTCTTTGCCGTATGCGGCGCCGACGGAGGCATTGTCGGCGAATGGCGCGCGGAAACAGCCGCAAATTGGACGGCAGATGAATTTGGGATCTGGCTTTGCCGGCTGATCGAGACCGATGGAATTAAGCCGGGCGATATCGACGCCGCGATTATCGCCACCGTGGTGCCGGATAATCTCGCTCCTCTACGCTCGATGTGCGAAAAATATTTCAAGTCCGTGCCGATTGTTGTCGGCGAAGCCGGGGTTGATCTCGGACTTAACGTCATGATCGACCATCCCGGCGAGGTTGGCACTGATCGGCTGTGCAACGCCGTCGCCGGGAAGGCGTGCTATGGCGGGCCTCTTCTGATCTTGGATTTCGGAACCGCAACCACTTTCGATGTGGTCGATGCCGATGGTAATTATCGAGGCGGCGTCATCTATCCGGGCATTAATTTATCGTTGGAAGCGCTGCATCTCGGTGCCGCACAATTGCCGCGTGTTGAAATTATTAAGCCGGACAAGGTCATTGGCACCGGCACCGTATCGGCCATGCAATCAGGAATATTTTGGGGCCATGTGGCAATCGTCGAAGGCTTGTCGGAACGCATCCAAACCGAATTTGGATCTCGCCTAAGCGTTATCGCCACCGGCGGCCATGCCTCTTTATTCGCCGAAGCTACCGAGACGATTGAAAAATGCGATCCGGAACTTACTTTACGCGGGCTGTATCTGATCCATGAGCGCAATCGGACTTGATGATGAAGTCTGAGCCAGAAGAGTTATTGTTCGTGCCGCTTGGCGGCGCCGAAGAAATCGGCATGAATTTCAATCTCTATGGGCTCGGTGCTCCTGGCCGGCATAAATGGCTGGTTGTCGATATGGGCATTACCTTCGGCGATGATACCACGCCGGCCATCGACGTAATCGTTCCAGACCCTTCGTTCATCGAAGAGCGGCGCAAAGATTTGCTCGCCATTGTCCTGACCCACGGCCACGAGGATCATCTCGGCGCCGTGCCCTATCTTTGGAAGCGGTTCGGTTGCCCGGTCTATGCGACGCCCTTCACGGCAGCGCTGTTGCGCAAAAAGATGGAAGCGGAACGGGAACCGGCCAATATCGAAATCATCGAGGTGCCTTTGATGGGCAAGTTCGAGATTGGCCCGTTCGAGTTGGAATTGATAACTTTGACCCATTCCATGCCCGAACCCAACGCGATTGCGCTGCGCACCAAGCTCGGCACCATCTTTCATACCGGCGATTGGAAGTTTGATCCATATCCGGTGGTCGGCCCGGCTTCGGACAAGGCAGCGCTCCGCGCCCTTGGCGATGAAGGAGTGCTGGCGGCAATCGGCGATTCCACCAACGTCTTCGTCGAAGGAACTTCGGGTTCCGAAGCATCACTATTGGATAAATTGTCTGAGGCTATAGGCGCGGCAACGGGCCGGGTGGCGGTCGCGTGCTTTGCCTCCAACGTCGCCCGCCTTAAAACCATATATGATGCCGCCACCGTTAACGGGCGGGCCGTGGCCTTGGTTGGGCGGTCGTTGTGGCGAATTAACGCAGCGGCACGGGAAACCGGTTATTTAACCGACTTGCCGCCATTTCTTGAAGCCGAACAGGCCGAGGACATTCCGGCCGATCAAATCCTCTATATTTGCACAGGCAGTCAGGGTGAGCCCCGCGCCGCCTTGTCGCAGATTGCGGCGGGTGATCACCGCTCCGTTCAATTGGGCGAAGGCGACACTGTTATATTCTCATCACGCATCATCCCCGGTAATGAGTTGGCAATTGGCCGTATCCACAATCGTTTGATTGGACTCGGCATCGATATTGTTTCCGAACTGGATGACGATATTCACGTCTCCGGCCACCCGGCGCAGGATGAATTGACTGAGATGTACCAACTTATCCGCCCTCAAATATTGATCCCGGTGCATGGCGAACAGCGCCATTTGAAAAAACACGCGGAAATCGCCGCCGCCTGCCAGGTGCCCGAAACAATTTTGGTCCATAACGGATCGGTGGTTCGCCTTGCGCCCGGCCCGGCTGAAATTATCGGCGAAGCACCGGTCGGCAGATTAGCGCTCGATTCCGGCCGTCTGGTGCCATTAAAAGGGCAGGTAATCACCGAACGAACCCGCGTGCTTTTCAATGGTTCAGCCGTCTTTACATTAATCGTAGACGGCGAC
>JABMOP010000130.1 GCA_013204125.1 Rhodospirillales bacterium
ACCTCCAACCGCCAATTGCTACCATCTCGCCAAACATGAAATGGAGAAAGCAATGCGTGAACCTTTAAACGGCGCCGGTGCATGGCGCGGCCCTGATTTGGCGGATGATAAATCCTGGATGATAAATCTGGATGAGCGGGCGTTGGAAGAAATCGATGCGGCGCTGAACCATGTCAAAAAAGCGGGACTTCAAATTCCTTTTTCCAAAGACGATTTTCCGCTCGATCACCTGAAATCGATCTTGGACGGCGTGCCGGAACAGTTGGAAGAAGGGCTTGGTTTCGCGCTGATGCATGGGATCGAGCGCGACCGCTATTCGGACGAAGATTGTCATTTGATCTATTGGGGGATCGGCGTCCATCTGGGCAATCCGGTATCGCAAAACGATCGCGGCCACCGCATGGGCCATGTGACCGACGAAGGGCGCTCCTATGACGATCCGTCGGCGCGCGGCTACCAAACCGCGCAACGCATGGATTTCCACTGCGATCTATTGCCGGTCGATATCCTGTCTCTGTTTTGTCTGCGCCCGGCCAAATCGGGCGGCACCAGCCATCTGGTCAGCACCTTGACGGTCAATAATATCATTTTGCAAGAACGTCCCGATCTGCTGGAAGTTCTCTACGGCAATTTCAATTTGGATTGGCGCGATGAGGAACCGGAAGGCGCGCAGCCGTGGTATTCGATCCCGATGCTGTCGATCGCCGGCGGCAAAGTAACGGGGCGTTTTTGCAGCCGCCAATATTACCAATCGGTGGTCCGCCACGGCGAGGAATTAGGCCTCACCGATATTCAGGCCGAAGCCTTGGATTTTGCCAACGAAGTTGCCAACCGCGAAGATATTCGCATGTCGATGCAGTTTCAGGCCGGCGATATCCAACTGGTCAACAATCACACAATCATGCATTCCCGGGATGCCTTCGAAGATTTCGACGATCCGGTCCTAAAGCGTCATTTGCTGCGTATGTGGATCGGCTGCCCGGTCGATCAGCGCCGCGAATTGGACGCCTCCCTGGCCGAACGCCGGGCGCTCGTCGATACCGGCGGCATCCCGATGAAACGGGTCGCGGCGGAATAAAGAGGGCACCCCGACCCCGACCCTCCCCCATCAAGGGCGAGGGGCGGGGGCGAGGGGCGGGGGATTGTATGCTTTCCCTACATCTCTCCCTGATCCTTCCCCGACCAGTATTTCAAAAGCGGGAAGGTGGAAAAAACATGCGGCGCTTCGGTCGGCGCCGCCGGGGTCAGGTAACTTGCGTCCAATTCGCCTAAGCTGTTGACGCCCAGAAGTTTCATATCGATGGTGATTTCTTCGGCCAAAATTTCCAGCATCCGGTAAACGCCGGCTTCCCCCGCCGCGCCGAGGGCCATCGCTTGCAATTTGCCGATGGCCACCATGTCGGCGCCCATGATGATCGCTTTCAAAACATCGGTGCCGCGCATGAAGCCGCCGTCGATGACGACTTTTGCCTTGCCCGAAGCCGCCTGAACGATTTCCGGTAAGACGTCGATGGTGCCTTGGCCGTGGTCCAATTGGCGGCCGCCGTGGTTGGAGATGTAGATCACATCGACCCCATGTTCGACCGCCAATTGAGCATCTTCGGGGGCCATGATGCCTTTCAGCATCATCGGGATATCACTGACGGCGCGCATTTTATCGAACACCGCCCAATCGAATTCCTGGCGCCATTTGGGATCGCCGCGGCCGCGCGTATTGCCGCCCCTGGCGTCGTAATGGCGCACCAGATTGCGTTCGCGGCGGCTGTAATGATCGCTATCGACGGTGACGCAAAACCCTTTGACCCCGAGATCCAAGGTGCGCAGCATATGCTCTTTGATCCAATCGAAATCACCGAAGACGTAAAGCTGATAGAGCCAATGATCGCCGGCGGCGGCGCTGACGTCTTCCATGCCGGGTTCGGTGACGCTGGATTGCATATAATCCAGCCCAAATTCGCGCGCCGCCCGCGCCGGCAGGACGGCGCCGCCTTTATGGATGGTTTGCAATCCGCCAACCGGGGCGAGGAACAGCGGCAGGCTTTGCGTACGGCCTAAAAATTCCGTGGCCGGGTCGGTGTTCAAAACATTGCGCATGACCCGCGGGCGCAATGCCAAACGATCGATGCCCATGCGGTTGCGTTTCAATGAGGATTCCGATTCCGTGCCGCCGGCGACATAGTCCCAGATTTGCCCGCTCAAGCGTTCCTGCGCGCCCCATATCAATTCGGTGGTGGTGTTGTAGCGTTCCCGCGCCGCGTTATAGCTGCGCGCCCTGGCTTCGTCGTCGTCCGCTGTAAACATGCGGCCCCCCTGATAGAGTGTGGTTTATCGGCCGCCATTACGTCACTTGACGGGGCGAGGTGCAAGAGATCAACTTCGCGTTGGATTAAAAAAAGCAGAACCTCGGAGAACAATTATGAAAACCCACGCCATTCGCATCTATAAAACCGGCGCGCCGTCGGTGATGAAGTGGGAAGAGGTGCAATTGCCGAAATTGGGGCCGGGCGATGTGCTGCTGCGCCATACCGCCATTGGGTTCAACATGGTCGAAACTTATTTCCGATCAGGTCTCTATCCGTTGCCGAGCCTGCCCGCCGGATTGGGCGTCGAAGCCGCCGGTGTGATCGAAGCGGTGGGTCCCGACGTCGAGGATTTGAAACCCGGCCACCGGGTCACCTATGCCGGCGGCATTGCCCATGGCGCCTATGCCGAAGCCCGCGTGCTTCCGGAAAAAACCTTGATGCGCTTGCCGTCTTTTATCGATGACCGGACGGCGGCGGCGGCGATGTCCAAAGGATGCACGGTGCAATATCTATTTAATCGCACGCACAAACTGAAAAAGGGTGATGTCATTGTCTTCCACGCGGCTGCCGGCGGCGTTGGGTTGATCGCCTGCCAATGGGCGCGCCATGTTGGCGCCACCATAATCGGCACCGTCTCGACAAAAGAAAAGGCGGCGTTGGCCAAGCGCCACGGCTGCACCTATCCGGTGGTCGTCAAAAAGCCCCAGGATTTGACCGATGTTGTGATGCGCGTCACCAAGGGCCAAGGTGCCGATGTGATTTACGATTCGATCGGCAAGGATCTCTGGCAATCGACATTGGATTCGGTGAAAAAACTTGGCTTGGTGGCGAGCTTCGGCAGTGCATCGGGCACGCCGCCGCCTTTGGATTTGGCCCGCCAAGGCGGGCTGACCTCGGCTTATTTCACCCGCGCCACCACAAATAATTATATGACCAGCCGGGAAATCCGCGAAGCCAGCGCCCGGCATCTGTTCCGCATGATTAAATCCGGCGCCGTCAAAATTCGCATCGGCCAAACCTATGCGCTTAAAGACGCCGCCCAGGCGCACCGCGACGCCGCCGCCCGCAAAACCACCGGCTCGACCCTGTTAATCCCGTGAGTCTAGGGAATAACCGGCGCCGCGCACGGTGCGGATAAGATCGGCGCCGCCCGGATCGTTCAAGGCTTTGCGCAGGCGGCGGATATGGACGTCCACCGTGCGCTCCTCGACATAGATATCGCGGCCCCAAACGAGATCGAGAAGCTGTTCTCTCGAAAACACCCGGCCGGGCCGTTCCATCAAGGTAGAGAGCAGCCGGTATTCGGTCGGGCCGAGATGCACCGCCTTTTCGCCGCGCGTCACTTTATGGGTTGCGAGATCAATTTTAATGTCCTCGAATTCCAAAATACCGCCGCCGGCGGCGGGATGGGTGCGGC
>JABMOP010000131.1 GCA_013204125.1 Rhodospirillales bacterium
CATCTGGGCATGGCACGCGGCCGCATTTGCGCCGGATTTATGAATTTCTTCCAAGATAGCCGCAGCTGCGGTGATGCCCAATCCCGAACCCCCGTATTCTTCAGGGATGAGAACGGCTAGGAACCCGGCTTTGGTCATGGCCGCGACGAATTCTTCCGGGTAGGCGCGGTCTTGGTCCAGTTTCCGCCAATATTCGCCGGGGAAACCCTTGCAGAGCGCGGTTACCGATGCGCGTATTTCGCCGAAATCTTCGTCCATGGCGTTGACCATATTCCCGAGTTTGAATACCGTTTGTGTGGGGCAACTCTTATACCTCGTTTAATCGGTCGTTGCCGAGTAAACTATTGGTTCTGTTATAAACTTACTAGTCAGGGATAGAAATTCATGAGTATCGACCGTGCTTCCAACGCGCTTGATCATATATTTGTACTCGATCTAACGCGCGCGCGCGCTGGACCAACTGCCGCTCGCCAGCTTGCCGATTTTGGCGCCAGGGTCATTAAAATCGAAATGCCCGGCGATCCAATGTACGGCGATATGGGCACCCGCCACGGGCCGGACTTCCAGAACCTGCACCGCAACAAGGAAAGCATGACGCTTAACTTGAAGGAAGAACGCGGCAAGGAAATATTTATGGAACTGGCTAAAAAGGCCGATGTGGTGGTGGAAAACTACCGCCCCCCGGTCAAGTTCAACCTTGGTATCGACTACGAATCCGTGAAAAAAATAAATCCGCGCATCGTATATGCCAGCATTTCGGGCTTTGGTCAGGATGGACCCTATGCCAATCGTGCGGGTCTGGACCAAATCGCCCAAGGCATGGGCGGCCATATGTCTGTGACCGGTGCACCCGGCGAAGGGCCTATGCGTTCCGGCGCGGCAATATCGGATATGACGGCCGGGCTTCTTACGGCCGGCGGTATATTTTCCGCCCTTCTAGAGCGCGAAAAAACCGGCGAAGGCCAATGGCTCCATACGTCGCTTTTGGAAGCTCAAATATTTCTGTTGGATTTCCAGGCGGCGCGCTGGCTGGTTAACCAAGACGTGCCTGGCCAGGAGGGGAATAATCACCCGACCAATGTTCCGATGGGAACCTTCAAAACCAAGGACGGGTACGTGAACATGGGGCCAACCGCCGCCATGTGGGGTAAATTCTGCACGGCAATGGGGCTGGAAGGCATCAAAGCCGATGAACAATTTTCAACACCGCACACAAGGCGCGACAATCGGGACCGCCTTGATAAACTGATCGAAGAGAAGACGTTACAAAAAACAACCGGCGAATGGGTCAAATCCCTCAATGATGCGCGCATACCATGCGGTCCGATCTATCAAATGGACGAAGTGTTCGCAGACGAACAGGTCAAGCATCTGGGCGTAGCCCAAATGATGCATTCAAAGGTGCGCGGCGATATAGAAATTATCGGCCAACCGGTGCATCTGACCAAGACGCCGTCTAGAATCGCGGCGCCAACCCCGGAAATGGGAGAACACACCGAAAGCATTTTGAAAGAAATCGGTTTATCGGCGGATGAAATCGCAGAACTGGGCAAGGCCGGTGTCATTTAACGCTACCGAGCCGGCAAAATGAGCGCACCTTTGTTCGGCCGCCTGAACGTGATGTGGGAGTTGCCCGAAAACTGGTGTGAAGAGCAGCATTTAGCGGACATTCTTAGCCATCTCGAGCCTCAATTGGTTGAATTGGGTTTGGCCGAGCGGTTTATCTTCGTTATGACATCTTTGGGCGAGCGCATTCCTATGAGCCATCCGGAACGCGTCATCGTCTTTCAAACCAGCGATGAAGGCCACGAAATTCCCGCCTATGCCGATGATGTTTTTCTTGTTTTTAAAAACTACCCGCCGTTCGATGAGACGCCGGATAACATTTCGGTGTTCCCTCTTGGCTGCAACAAAGACGTACCCGAAATTTTCCCGCCGGCCATGACCGACAGATCGCTAGATATATTTTTCCTCGGCCAGAAAGGCTTTAGGGATGAATTTTTTATAGAGACCAAAAAAGCATTTTCTAACGATGGCAGCCTCGCCGTGGATATATCCGCAGCGCCCGGATTTCGAAAAGGTCTCGCGCCGGAAGATTACGCATCAAAACTAGCCAATACAAAAATTGCCCTTTCGCCGCGCGGTGTCAGCCACGAAACGTTCCGTATCTATGAAGCCATGCGCGCCGGCTGCGTTTTAATCGCTGCCCGCCAACTACCGAGCTGGTTTACAAATGGCTGGCCGGTCATCGAAGTGGGTGATTGGGAGGGGATCGGCCCGATCGCGCGTGATTTGCTCAATGATGCGGACGCATTACAGAAGCTATCGGATCAGACGCGGGCGTGGTGGGAAAGTCATTGCAGCCCAGCGGCAATTGCGAATTTCATGATGCGCGAAATCGCGAACCGCTTGTTGAGCCGGAATTGATGGGGGCGGGGTTGGGCGAAATCCGTTCCATTCCGACATCTATCGTTACCGGGTTTTTTGGTGTCGGCAAGACAACCACCATAGCCTCGCTGATCCAGCGCAAGCCCGAGGATGAGAAATGGGCAATCTTGGTCAACGAATTTGGCGAGATCGGGGTCGATGGCGCTGTATTGGAAGGCGGGATTAGTAATGGCGTCGAAATTCGAGAAATCATCGGTGGCTGCCTTTGCTGCACGGCTAATGTTCCCATGCGCGTCGCCGTTACCGAAATTCTTCGGCGCACCCACCCGGACCGGTTGCTGATCGAGCCGACCGGTATCGGTCATCCCGCAGGCATATTGGATGAACTTCGAGGGCCTGATCTTTGCCAAGCGGTGGATGTGCGGGCGGTTATTTGTATTGTCGATCCTCGGCTTGTTCATGACCCCCGAATTCAAGGCGCGGCTATATTCCGCGATCAAGTTTCCATTTCCGACATTTTAATCGCCGGCAAAGCCGATCTGGCGAGCGCAGCTGAGTTAGATAAATTTCGCGCTTGGGCGGGCGAATTATTTCCGCCCAAGGATGTCATCGACGTTGTGTCAAAAGGTGAGTTGGATATTGGCTACCTCGATTGCTTTCCGTCCGGGCGAAGGAACGAACAGGGCGCAGCATCCCGACATGCGCCTGCCGGGTCTGGCAATATTGAAGTGGTAATGCCGGCGGCTCAGCTTCCCACACGCAAGGAAGCCAGCGGGGAAGGGTATAAAAGCTGCGGCTGGCTGTTCAGCGCCGATGATGTGTTTGATCGGTCCGGGATCACCGATTTGCTTGGCCCGCCAGGATTGGCGGGGGCAGGGGATGCGGGCGCGGCGCTCCGTCTCAAGGGCGTATTCCGCATTGGGCGCGACTGGATATTATTGAACCGTTCGGGCGGCGAATTTGATATCTCCGACATCGCCTATCGCCGCGATAGCCGACTGGAAATCATCGTTCCTGATAGCATTGCCGCCGATTGGGATCGGTTGGAATTGGATGTTTTGAGCTGCCTGAAGTCTTAAGCGCGGCGCTTTACTTGCCTTTGTTTTGGCCCGTGATATGCGCTTAAGGGCCGGATCAGGGCGTTATTTGCATTCTGTTCCAGATAATGGGCCGACCAGCCGGTAATGCGCGCCATCACAAATATAGGCGTGTAGAGGTTGATCGGGAATCCCATCAGGTAATAAGCAGGCCCGGCCGGGTAATCCAGATTGGGATGGATGTTTTTTTCCTTGAGCATGATGTTTTGCAGAACATCGGAAATTTCGATCCATTTGCTCTCGCCCGCCCATTCGGTCAGATCTTCGAGGCAGGCGCGCATTGTCGGGACGCGCGAATCCCCTTGTTTATAAACCCGGTGGCCGAAACCCATAATCAGACGCTTGTTTTTGACCGCGCGCCGAAGCCACGCTTCCGCTTTTTGTGGGCTTCCAATTTCTTCCAGCATTTCCATGACCGCTTCGTTGGCGCCGCCGTGCAACGGGCCTTTCAATGCGCCGATGGCACCGGTAACGGCGCTGTAGATATCCGAACGCGTGGATGCGATCACCCGGCCTGCAAAGGTCGAAGCATTAAAACTATGTTCCGCGTAGAGGATCAGCGACACATTGAAGGCGCGAATGACTTCTTTCGGCGGAATTTTGCCGAAACACATGTGGAAAAAATTTTCAGACATGCTGAGGTTAACTTTGGGCGAGATGCGCCTTTGCCCGGTGCGAAGGCGGTAATCGGTCG
>JABMOP010000132.1 GCA_013204125.1 Rhodospirillales bacterium
CGTACTTCGTCATTACCCAGTACCACACCTCGGTCATGTTCGCGCCCAACATCGTCGGCACCGCCAATGCGACGACGGCGGGTTGGGGTAATCTCGGCGGCGGCGTTACACAAATGGTCATGCCATTGATTTTTTCAGCGCTGATCATGTTCGGCGTCGAAGAAAGCCTCGGCTGGCGCATCGCCATGGCCATACCCGGCGTGGTCTTACTGGTCGCGGGGATTGCCTATTACAAATTCACTACCGATTGCCCGAACGGTAATTACGACGAGTTGCGCGCCACCGGCGCCATGCCGGCCCTAACAAAATCCGATGGTGCCTGGGCCAGTTTCCGCGAAGCCGCGTCCGACCCGCGCGTCTGGGTGTTGTTCGTAATCTACGGCGCCTGTTTCGGTGTCGAGCTGACGATCAACAATATCGCGGCAATATATTTCTTTGATAGCTTCACACTTGATCTGAAGACCGCCGGGCTGATCGCCGGATTGTTCGGATTGATGAACATCTTCGCCCGAACCTTAGGCGGTGTGTTCTCCGATTCCTTCGCTGCACGCCAGGGACTACATGGAAGAGTAACCTTTTTGTTCGTCGTTCTATTCGCAGAAGGGTTGGCGCTGATGCTGTTTTCTCAAATGACGACATTGTTCCTCGCCGTTTCCTCAATGATCCTGTTTTCACTGTTCGTGCAAATGTCGGAAGGGGCGACGTTCGGGATAGTTCCGTTCATGAACCGGCGTGCGCTCGGCGCCGTTGCAGGGATCGTCGGCGCCGGCGGCAATGCGGGCGCCGTCGCTGCCGGCTTCTTGTTCAAAAGCGATGCCATCAGCTATGCCGACGGGCTTCTCTATATCGGCGTCGCGGTAACCGCGTGTTCATTCCTGGCCGTCTTCGTCCGGTTCTCGCCCAAGGTCGTCGCCTTTGAGCGCGAACGGCTGCAACTTGCCTTGGCGCAACGCCGCCCAATGGTAGCGACCGCAGCGGAGTAAACCTATGAAACAGAAACTGGTCGTTATCGGCAACGGCATGGCCGGCATCAAGGCGGTCGAGGAATTGCTGGAGCGGGCGCCGGATCATTACGATATCACCGTGTTCGGCGATGAGCCGCACGGCAATTACAACCGCATCATGCTGTCGCCGGTGCTGTCCGGCGAAAAAGGCATCGCCGACATCATGATCAACAATTTGGATTGGTACGAAGAACACGAAATCACGCTTCACGCCGGGCTGAAGGTGACGCGCATTGACCGGCGAAAGCGGATTGTGGTTGCCGATGACGGCACCGAAGCGCCCTATGACCGCTTGCTAATCGCCACGGGGTCCAACCCCTTCATAATCCCGGTGCCGGGCGCCGACCTGCCCGGCGTTGTGTCGTTTCGCAATATTGCCGATGTCGATGCGATGATCGACGCCGCCGCAAATTATTCAAACGCCGTTGTTATCGGCGGCGGATTATTGGGCCTCGAAGCGGCGAGCGGATTGCTGCAACGCGGTATGAAAGTCACGGTTATTCATCTGATGGATACGCTCATGGAGCGGCAGTTGGATCCAGTGGCCGCCAAGCTTTTGAGAAATTCGCTCGAAAACAGGTCCCTGATCTTCGAAATGCCGGCGGAAACCAAGGCCCTTCTTGGTGACGAGCGGGTGCGCGCCGTGCAATTGGCCGATGGCCGGGAAATAGACGCCGATGTGGTGGTCATGGCGGTCGGTATTCGCCCCAACATCCAATTGGCTGTCGATGCTGGGCTCCATACGGAACGCGGTATCGTTGTCAACGACACCATGCAAACCTACGATCCCCGCATCTATGCGGTCGGCGAATGTGTTCAGCACCGGGGCCAGACCTATGGTCTAGTCGCGCCGCTGTTCGATCAAGCCAAGGTTTGCGCCAACCATTTAGCCGAAATCGGCTACGCGCGATATGGCGGATCGGTCACTTCGACCAAATTGAAAGTTACCGGCATCGATGTGTTTTCCGCCGGCGATTTCTCGGTCGGTGAAGATGACGAAGAAATCGTCTTCCGCGATGCCGCCAAGGGCATCTACCGCAAAGTGGTGCTTAACGATAACCGTATTCAGGGTGCGGTTGCATACGGTGATACCTCCGACGGCGCCTGGTATTTCCAACTTATGCGCGACGGCACCGATGTCTCGGCGCTGCGCGATAAATTGATGTTCGGCCAATCGCAAAGCGGGCAATCGGGCCTCGGCGGTAAAACCGGCGCCGCCGCCCTCCCGGCAAATGCTGAAATATGCGGCTGCAACGGGGTCTGCAAAGGCGATATTGTCGCCGCCATCACCACCAAAAATCTTTTCACCCTGGACGATGTGCGGGCGCATACCAAGGCGTCCTCGTCTTGCGGCTCGTGCACCGGCTTGGTCGAGCAAATTCTCGCATCCACCGTCGGCAGCGGTTATTCGGAAACGCCGTCGGTTCGACCGGTCTGTGGTTGTACCGATTTTACCCATGCCGATGTCCGCAAGACGATTATCGAGCAAAAATTAAAAACCATCCCCGAAACCATGCACTTCATGGATTGGGAGACCGAGGACGGCTGTCACAAATGCCGCCCGGCGCTTAACTATTATCTCCTCTGCGCCTGGCCCGGCGAATATGTAGACGACGCCCAATCGCGTTTCATCAACGAGCGCGCCCACGCCAATATCCAAAAAGATGGCACCTATTCAGTCGTGCCGCGCATGTGGGGCGGCGTGACCAATCCGAAAGAGCTGCGCGCCATTGCCGATGTCGCCGAGCGTTTCGATATCCCGACGGTAAAACTGACCGGCGGACAGCGCATCGACCTGCTGGGTGTAAAAAAGGAAGACCTACCTGCGGTGTGGGCGGATTTAAATGCCGCCGGAATGGTATCGGGGCACGCCTACGGCAAGGCGCTGCGCACGGTCAAAACCTGCGTCGGTTCCGAATGGTGCCGCTTCGGTGTTCAGGATTCAACTAAACTAGGGGTCGAGCTTGAACAGATGTCGTGGGGAAGCTGGACCCCGCACAAATTCAAAATGGCCGTCTCCGGCTGCCCCCGGAACTGCGCCGAAG
>JABMOP010000133.1 GCA_013204125.1 Rhodospirillales bacterium
AAATTCGGGAACCCCGGAAACAAGCGCCCAGTAAATTTTTTGTGCAGTCTTAGTCCGAAAGGCTTCGGTGAAATGCTTGGCGGCTTTTGGGCTGCGCGCAAGCAGCATGACGCCGGATGTATCCTTGTCTAATCGGTGAACAAGGCGTGGACGGTGTTTGGAGCCGAATTTCAAAACATCAAGCATCCCATCCAAATGATGGACCATTCCCGAACCACCCTGCACGGCAAGCCCCGGCGGCTTGTTGATGGCAAACACATCGTCGTCTTGATAGAGAATGCTTTCAACAAGCCGTTCGGCATCGGCGTTGCTGACTTTAGCCGGTAGAACCCTTGGCTTGGCAAAAGCGTCGACCACCGGCAAAGGCGGCACCCGGATACTTTGCCCGCTCTCGACGCGTGCATTGGCGCGAATGCGCTTGCCGTCCACGCGAATCTGACCTGTCCTCAGTAATTTTTCCAGCCGACCGTGGGTCAAATCCGGATAATGGCGCTTAAACCATCTATCCAGGCGTATGCCGCTATCATCTTCCTCGACATCCACCGTCACTATATTTGTCATGGCAGTATTTGCCGAAACAGTATCATTCCACCGAACAAAGCCAATACGGAGACAATCACCGATGCGCACACGTAAAGTGCGACCGGCAAATACGCGTCTCGCTGCAAAAGAAATACCGTATCCAGCGAAAATGTTGAAAACGTGGTGAAGGAACCAAGGATGCCAACAACCAGGAAAGCTCTGACTTCTGGGCTGGGAGACCAATTTAATGCACTGACTTCAATCAACACACCCAGCAGGAACGAGCCCAAAATATTAACCAGCAGCGTCCCCAACGGGAAACTCAGTCCCAAATGATGCTCTATAAATCCGGTGCGCGACAGAACCAAGTAACGCGCGACCGCCCCAATCGCACCGCCGGCAGCAATGGATAAAACTAAATTCATCGGTTCAGCCCTTGTTCCTACGCAGCTTGTCCCAATATTCCAGCCGCTTTTGAATATCGCGCTCGAAACCGCGCTCCACCGGCTGGTAATAGGATTGACGAGGCATATCATCGGGAAAGTAGTTCTGTCCTGAAAAACCGTCCTCTGCGTTGTGATCGTACTCATACCCTTCGCCGTACCCAATATCCTTCATTAGGCTCGTCGGTGCATTCAAAATATGCTTGGGTGGCATCAATGATCCATTGTCCTTGGCCGAACGCATGGCTGCCGAAAACGCCTTATAGGCGGCATTGGATTTCGGCGCGGTGGCGAGGTAGATAACGCATTGTGCAATCGCCAGATCACCCTCGGGAGATCCTAACCGCTCGTACGCTTCCCACGCGGAGATCGATTGCGGCAAGGCATTCGGATCGGCTAGGCCAATATCTTCAACCGCAAAACGAACTAGGCGGCGGGCGATATAGCGCGCATCTTCGCCGCCCACTAACATGCGCGCCAGCCAATAGAGCGCGGCATCCACGTCCGAACCCCGGAGGCTCTTGTGCAGGGCACTGATAAGGTTGTAGTGGCTTTCCTGACCCTTGTCATAAAGCGGCATACGGCGCGCTATGGCCTGGGCCAGCCCAGCCACATCAAGTTCCGGCTTTGCCGGCATCAACATCAATTCTTCGGCCATATTCAGCAGGTAACGCCCATCACCATCGGCCATCGCTCGTAATGCAGCCCGGGCTTCTGCGATCAAGGGGAGAACCTTGCCTTCTTCGTTCTCGGCACGTTGCAACAATTCTTCCAGCGAGGCGTCGTCCAGTCGATTGAGCACCAAAACCTGACACCGCGACAAAAGCGCGCCGTTCAATTCGAACGATGGGTTTTCAGTGGTCGCGCCGACCAGGGTCACTGTGCCGTCCTCTACATAGGGAAGGAAACTATCCTGTTGCGCCCGATTAAACCGGTGAATTTCATAGACAAACAATAAAGTTCCTTTGCCGACTTCACGCCGGTTACGCGCCGCATCAAATATCTTGCGGAGATCCGCAACGCCGGAAAAAACCGCCGACAACAATTCAAAATGTAAATTTGTGTGTTCGGCAAGCAGCCGGGCAATCGTTGTTTTGCCGGTCCCTGGCGGTCCCCAAAGGATTATCGACGACATGCGCCCGCCAGATAACAAGCGCCCCAATGCTGCGTCCTGCCCTAGAATATGCGACTGGCCGACGACCGCATCCAAATTTTGCGGGCGCAATCGGTCTGCCAGAGGTCTCGGCGCCTGAGATTCAAACAATGTGCTCATAATGTGATGATTATGGCCAAAGTCACTGCACTGATAAAGTTAAAGTCCGCCCGCCGCGAAAGATTGATAGGCGCCATTGTTTACCTGAACGGACGATAATCTTCTGAAGTCCGGCAACAGATTTAATATCGGTGCCATTGATATTCATAATTATATCGCCGGGTTTAAACGCAAACCTTTGCGCTGTCGTTCCCCCTCGAACCTTCAGGACGACAACACCTGTTGTAAACAAATTCAATCCCATTTCATCCGCCAAGGCCGGCGAAAGATTTGCAACCGTTGCGCCTTGCAAAGGCTGGGCTCCGCTTAACTCGGTAATATTTTTGGGCGGCACTTCCGGCGGCGCTTCGACTGGCATAAGCAATATCTTTTCATTGCCGTGGCGGATTATGGTGATTTTCACCGTCCCGCCAAGACGCCGGCTGGCAATTCTAAATTTCAAGGCTTGCGGATCATTGATCCGCTTGCCCCCGATTTTTGCCACCACGTCACCGACGCGTATTCCCGCCCGATCCGCCGGACCACCCGGATAAACGTTGCTAACCAATATGCCGATCGGAAGCCGAAGCCCGATGGTCGCCGCGATGTCTGAAGTAACCGTTTGGGAAACAGCCCCAAACCAGGGGCGTTTTAAGCGCCCGCCAGATGATAACTCGGCAATAACGAAACGCACCATGTTCGATGGAATCGCGAAACCGATACCAACAGATCCACCATTTTTCGAGTAGATAGCTGAATTGATGCCAACTAATTTGCCATCGAGCCCAATCAACGCACCGCCCGAATTTCCGGGATTGATGGCGGCGTCGGTTTGAATAAAGAAATTGAGATCATTGATGCTGACCTGTGTCCTGGCCAGCGCCGAGACAATGCCGCTGGTGACGG
>JABMOP010000134.1 GCA_013204125.1 Rhodospirillales bacterium
GATCTAATCATGATCGGCGATGCCGTCGGCATGATCATCGGCATCTTGGCAAAATCCGGCCTCGGCTTTGTACTGTCCCTGGTGCTGTCACAATTGGGCGAAGGCAATTTCGGATTGTTGCTGGTTCTGTCTGCGGTTGTCTGCATCATTCTTGGAATGGGCATGCCGACCATCGGTGTCTATGTGCTAGTCGCCGCCTTGGTCGCGCCGTCGATGATCGAGGTTGGCGTTACACCGATGGCGGCGCATATGTACGTTCTTTATTTCGGCATGCTGTCGTTTATTACCCCGCCCATTGCAATCGCGGCGTTTGCGGCGGCCAAGCTTGCAGGCAGTCACCCCATGAGCACCGGATGGGCGGCCACCCGCTTCGGCTGGTCCGCCTTTGTTGTCCCGGTATTGTTCATATTTTCGCCAAGCCTCTTGTTAGATGGCACACCGTTGGATTTGCTCCGCGACGTTGGCAGCACCCTTGCCGGGGTTTGGCTGGTATCTATCGCCATCGTTGGATTTTTCAGGCGGCTATTGCCTCCGATGATGCGCATGGCCTTTGTCGTTGCCGGGGTATTGTTGTTGATCCCAGCGTCCATGTTTGATGGCGCTGGGTGGACTGATTTGGCCGGTCTGGTTTTGGGCGGTTTGATCGTTGGCCGCGAATTCATGGTACCTAAAGGCCTGCCGTCGCCGGCGCTGGCCGATCATTAAGGAGGAAAGATCATGGCAAAAGCGATCTGGAACGGCGTTACCATCGCCGAAAGTGACGACATCGCATTGGTCGAAGGGAACGCCTATTTTCCGATGGCCGCGGTTAATCAGGATTATTTGCGAAAGAGCGTCGATACCAAGCAAACCTTCTGCCATTGGAAAGGCTTTGCCAGCTATTTCGATGTGGTCGTCGACGGCGATGAAAATGTGGCTGCGGCCTGGACTTACGAAGCCCCATACGAGGAATCGATGGTGATCGACGAGCGCATCGCCTTTTGGAAGGGCGTCGAAATTTTGGATAAGCCCGAAGGCATCGGCCTGATCGAGATCGAGCCGAGCCAGCGCGGCGAGCGGTCCGGCTGGGAAGCGCTTTGCTGGCTGATGCGCAGCCAGCGCGATATCGAGGGCGGCGTGATGAGCGCCCAATTCATACGGGATAATACCGATCTGGACGGCGGCGCATTGCAGGCGGCGTGGCAAGAAAGTTACGTGCAACACTATGCCGCGCGATATAAATGGCGCCTCGAAGGCGATCCCGCCCAACTCGAAAAAACTGAATAACCGCGTCTATTACTGGGGGCTCTATGAAAGTCATCGTCTTTGATCTGTTGCCATATGGCGAACATCTGGATCATCTAAAAGTCGGCAGCGAATTGCCGCATCCTTTGCACAAAAAACATTTCAAATCCGACGTCGCCGTCAAGACTTATGCCGAGCATCTGGACGCCTGGGAAGAGTTGGACCGCTTGGGCTATGACGGGGTCGGCTTTAACGAGCACCATACCAGCCCCTATGGTTTGATGAATTCGCCCAACCTGATGGCGGCGGCAGCGGCGCAGCGCACCCGGAACATCAAGCTTCTGATCTACGGCAATCTGTTGCCCCTGCACCAACCGCTACGCCTGGCCGAAGAATTGGCGATGCTCGATTGCCTGTCGAACGGTCGGTTGATTTCGGGGGTGGCGCGTGGCATTCCCCGTGAATACATTGTGCACAATGTGCCGATGGGCGAATCCCGCGCGCGTTTTGAAGAAGCCTATAAAATCATCATAAAAGCCTGGACCGAAGAAGAGTTTTCCTACGAAGGCGAGTTCTGGTCCTACAAGAACGTCTCCATCTGGCCGCGCCCGGTGCAACAGCCCCATCCGCCGATCTGGGTGCCGATCACCGGCTCCAAAGAATCCATCGAATGGGCGGGGGCAAATAATATTCCGATCACGCCGGGTGGTGGGTCGCCTGGATTGCGCGAAGACATCATCATCTATTATGCCAAATGCCTGGCCAAGAACGGTTTTAAAATCACGCCGGACCATTTGAATTTTCCGATGAATGTCTATGTCGCTGATAGCAAAGCGCAAGCCGTCAAAGAAGCCGGGCCCTATCATCTTTATTTCAACCGCACCCTTTTTAGCCACGGCAATGTCACCGAAACCAATCTGCAACGCAAAGACGGTTATGTCTCGGATGCGTCGTCCGATTATGTGCGCCCGGAAAACCTTCAAGCCGCCGCCCGTTCGCGCGAAGATTTCCGCAACATGACGATGGACGATGTGGAACGCATGGCCGAAAACGCGCCCTGGGGCACCGCCGAAGAAGTGATCGAGCGGATCATCGAAACGGCCGAACACGCCGGCGCCAACACCGTGCAGATCAGTTTGAACCGCGGCGCCATGCCCCATGAAATGTTCATGGCACAAATCAAACTGTTCGCCGACAAGGTATTGCCGGCGGTGCAAGCCCATAAAATCAAAAGCGTACCATTGGCCGAAGCGGCATCTTAAAAGCGCCGCGCCGGTAAACCGGTATCGCGAAAACTACCCAACCAGGCTTATATTATCCGCAGCTGGGCGCCCGTCTCTTCCGTCGACGAGTTCATATTTAACTTTCTGCCCTTCCTGGAGCGAGCCGATGCCCGCCCGTTCTACGGCCGAAATGTGAACGAACACGTCTTTGTCGCCTTCGTCGGGTTCGATGAAGCCAAATCCTTTGGTCGCATTAAACCATTTTACTGTACCGGTACTCATTGTTTACTCCTTGACGCGCCTGCCTGTTAACAACCTTACAAAACTGATTACCTCAGCCGATCCCTGACTTTTTGCCAAGTTAACGAATATGGTAGGCAGTTGCCAAAGGGAAGGGAAGTCAAAAATGCACGCCTTAAAAAATACTCGCCATTAGAGTTTTTGCGTTTTTGCCCCTAGACCCCGGCGCGTTGGCAGAAATATTCCCACGCCCGATCTTTGGCGAGCGGCGAACCTTGAACCGCGCTTGATTGTTCGATCTCGCCCGGGGTCAGGCCTTTGGGGGTTCCCATTTTAAGCGCTTCGGATAAAACCCGCGCGTTCACTTGAAGATAGATCGACGTCATGACCGCTTCTTCGAGGCTGCGCCCGGCAATGACCGCGCCGTGGCCGCGCATCAAAAGGCAGTTGTTGTTTTTTAATGTCGCCGCCAAATCACGCCCTTGTTCCATTGTCCGAACCAGCATGTCGGTATCGCCGAATTTATCTTGGATATCCCAGACCGGAATATTTTGGCCGATCACCGACGCCACATGGATCACCGGGCGCATCGGCATACCGGTAATGCCGAACGGCAAAACTTCATAGGAATGATTATGGACAACGGCCATAATTTCAGGCCGGTTTTCAAACACCGCGCCGTGGATCATGCGTTCGCCGTAAGGGGTGCGGCCTTGTAGGTCGACCGCTTCGCCGTCCAATTCGAACTCCATCAGATCGTCGAATTCAACCAGTTCGGGGCTTCTGGAGCGCGACATGACATAGCGGTGCGGGTTGTCGGGATGACGCAGGCTGACATGACCGAACGCGTCCACCACCTCTTCGCGCGCCAAGATCCGATTGCTGGCGATGAGTTTGTCGAATTCTTCTCTAATGTCGATCACGGATAAATCCCTTCAATCCAAATAGCACCGGCCGCTTGATAACAATTTACCGCCATTGAGGCCACATCAAGCGCCCGCCGCCATGACCTAAATCAAAAGACCCAAATCAAATAGCCGTCAGAGGCGGCTTGCCGAGGCGGGCCGGGCGCATTACCGTTCCGGCAAAATCCCAAGAGTACGCCCAAGAGTACACCCATGAATAATTCCTCCCAATTTGACTACATCATCATCGGCGCCGGCTCGGCCGGCTGCGTGCTCGCCAACCGGCTGAGCGAAGACGGCATTGCCCGCGTTTTAGTGCTCGAGGCCGGCGGCATGGATTTCGATCCGCTGATTAAAATCCCGCTGACCTGGGCCAAGATGTTTCACGACCGCAGCCATGACTGGGGCTACGATTTCGAACCGGAAGAAGCGACGGCAAACCGCGCCATCGAATGCGCGCGCGGCCGCGTCGTCGGCGGCTCGTCCTCGGTCAACGCCATGGCCTATGTGCGCGGCCATTGCGGTGATTATCAGCGCTGGGCGGACGCCGGCTTGCCGGGTTGGGACTACGCCCATGTGCTGCCTTATTTCAAAAAATCCGAAAACTGGTCGGGGACCCTAAGCCGTTACCGCAATGCCGGCGGCCCGTTGGGTGTTAACGAAGCCAAGTTTCTGGACCCGCTGATCGAAGCCTATTTCCAAGCCGCCATCGCCAGCGGCCATAAACGCAACGATGATTACAACGGCCAGACCCAAACCGGTTTCGGCGTCTCGCAACAAACGACGCGGAACGGCTACCGCGAAAGCGCCGCCACCGCCTTCCTGCACCCGGCGCGCAAACGTAAAAATCTAACCCTTCGCACCGGCGCCTTTGTCACCGGCATTTTATTCGAAGGCGACCGCGCAATAGGCGTAAATTTCGAGCGCGGCGGGCAGGTGCAAACCGCCCATGCGACCGGCGAAGTCATCTTATGCGGCGGCGTCATCAATTCGCCGCAGCTTTTGATGCTGTCGGGCATCGGCGACGCGCCTGAAATAAAAGCCCACGGCATCCCCCTTCGCGCCCATCTGCCGGGGGTCGGTAAAAACCTGCAGGACCATATTTCCGCCGGCATCGTCCATGCCCGAAAAGACGCCAGCCCGTTCTTAGCCCAGATGCGGCTCGATCGCCTCGCCGTCGATATCCCGATGGCCTATTTATTCGGCAAAGGCCCGGCGACCCAATACCCCGTCGGCCCGCAAGGCTACTTAAATCTGACCGCCGATAGCCCCGCCAGCGATATCCAGATCCTGTTCGGCGCCGGGCCGATGAACGCCCATCCGTGGTTCCCCGGCCTCAAGAAACCCTTCGCTTCGACCTTTGGCGCGCGCGCCGTGCTGCTCCACCCGAAAAGCCGGGGGGCGGTGAAATTGCAATCTTCCGATCCGCGCCAAGCGGTGAAACTTCATTCCAATTTTTTAAGCCACCCGGACGATTTAGCGACGCTTAGGGATGGTTTCAAAAAAGTCCGCGAAATTTTGGCGCAGCCCGGTCTGGATCATTACCGCGGCGCCGAAGTCCTGCCCGGCGGCGCCATTACAAGCGACGCGGATTTAGAAAGTTTCATCCGTAAAACCTGCATCACCGTCCACCATCCGCTCGGCACCTGCCGCATGGGGTCGGGCGAAAATGCCGTGGTTGACGGCGACTTAAAAGTTCCCGGCATCGAAGGCCTCCGCGTCGTCGATGCGTCGGTGATGCCCGATATGGTGAGCGGCAATATCAACGCCGCCGTCCTCATGATCGCCGAAAAAGCCGCCGACGCCATTCGCGGGCGGCATGCATTGCCGCCCGAAACCCCTGCAACTTCGCCGGGCGGCTGAGCGCATGCGCTGGCTCAACAACGGCTATGTCTTGATGGTCGTGACCGCATTGGCGTGGTCCGGCAATAATGTCGTCGGGCGCGGCGTCGTCGATTTGGTGCCGCCGATCGGTTTGTCTTTTTGGCGCTGGTCGCTGGCGCTGCCTGTCTTCGTGATCTTGTCTTTGCCCTATATCCGCCGCGATTTGCCGCTCGCCATCGCAAATTGGCCGATCGTCTTGTTGCTCGCGGTGATCAGTGTCTCGATCTATAACACCTTCATCTATATCGGGTTGACGACGACCTTGGCGTTGAACGCGTTATTGATTCATACCGGGCGGCCGATTGTCATCGTGCTTCTTTCTTATCTTTTTTTCGGGCGTAAAATTTCCCTGGTCCAGGGGGGCGGGCTTTTCCTTGGGTTGATGGGGACGGCGGCGATTATCATGCGCGGCGAATGGGATTTGATCGCCGGCGTCAGCCTCAATCAAGGCGATATCTGGATCGCCGTGGCATCGTTCCTGTGGGCGCTTTATACCGTGCTCTATAACAAGCGGCCGAAAATTCATCCGACCTCGATGATGGTGATCAGCATCCTTATCGGGCTTAGCTTGCTGGCGCCGTTCTACATTTGGGAAGCGACCACGCAGATGGCCGTGCCGTTGACCGGGGTGACATTTTGGAGCGTCGGATATTTGGCCCTGATCGCCACCGGCGTCGCCTATATGACCTACAACCGGACGGTCGAAGTGTTGGGCGCCAACGCCGCCGGGCTGACGTCTTATCTGGTGCTGCTGTTCGGCGCTATCTTGGCGATTATTTTCCTAGGCGAAGAGCTCGCCGCCTACCACGCCGTCGGCGCCGTCCTGATTATCGCCGGAACGTATTTGGCGACACTGCAGAAGGCGGAAGCTTAGGCCGGTTGCTTCCTTCCTCCCCCTTGATGGGGGAGGACCGAGGAGGGGGTGCGCCGCAGTTATTACATATCCAAATTCCCCCTCCCCCCCCAACCCCTCCCACCAGGGGAGGGGAGATGAAGGGATGAGCCGGCATCGGCTTAAGCCGCCCCCACATTTCGCGCCGCCGAAAAAGTGCCCACAACATCTTGCCGCGAGGCGCGACACGCGTTTTTTTCGCGGGGCTATGCTTTCATGTGCATTTGTATGCATTCATGTGCATTTCCAGGCGCGCCCAAGCGGAGAGCGCCGTTTCCTTTCCCTATTCACGATGTCAAAGAGCAGGGGACTCATATAGAACGAATAGGGAACGATGCAAGGGGTGTTCTAATTCGGTTCAGGCTCAGCCATGAGGAGGGCGCAGCTACTCCGCCGCCGCTACCGCTTGCTCTCTCCTAAACATCGGCAGCAAATAAATCCCCGCCGTGACGAACATCAAGAGCGAGTAGATGCCGCCCGGCACCATCATGGCTTCGTTGCCGATCAGGGTGACGGCGACGAAAATGGCGAGGGTGCCGTTTTGCAGGCCGCATTCCATGGTGATCGCCGTGCGTTGGCGCACGCCAAGCCCGGTCAAATTGGCGATGGTGAAGGCGACCACCATCATGGAGACGTTCAAGGCCAAGGTGATCGGGCCGGCCTGGACGAAATAGGAGACGATGTTTTCGCGGACGCTGAGCACCGCGCCGATCAAGACGAGGACGAACAGGATCGAGGCGATCACTTGCGCCTTGGCTTCGAACCATCTTGTGAAACGGCTGAAAAAATGGCGCACGGCCATGCCGATGGCGACCGGCACGGTGGTGATGAGGAAGACGCCGGTGACGGTGCGCACGATCGAGAGTTCCGGCGCGGTTGCCGCGTCCATCAAATTGACGATGGAAAAGCCGACAATCGCCGGCAGGGTGATGACGCTGACGACGCTGATCACGGCGGTCAAGGAAACCGACAAGGCGGTATCGCCTTTGGCCAGATGGGTCAGGATGTTCGATGTCACGCCGCCGGGGCAGGCGGCGATGATCATGACACCGACCGCCAAGGCCGGGTCCAGGGACCACACCGAGACCAAGCCATAGGCGATCAAGGGCAGGATCACCACCTGGCTGACGGCGCCGATGATGAAATCTTTGGGCTGGGTGACGACGCGCTTGAAATCGTCCAGGACCAGGGCGAGCCCCAGGGAAAACATGATGAATGCCAATGACAGCGGCAAGATCACTTGAGTTACAACATTACCGTCCTGCATGAGAGCCCCCGTTGATTTAAGAGTTTATGGATCGCACCACCCTAATCGGTGTCGTTTGGCGAGAGAAGGGGTTTTTTAACGATCCCATTGCCGCCGCTGGATTCCCTATCTATGCTATTGGGAAAGTTCGTAACGGGGGAGGAAATTAATGCTCGAAGAAGACCGCAATCGGCGCCTGATGGAAGTCGGCCCGGGAACGCCGATGGGCGATTTGATGCGCCGCTATTGGCACCCCATCGCCGCCGCCTCGGAATTCGAAGAAATTGAGACCAAGCCGGTCCGCCTGATGGGCGAAGATCTGGTCCTCTATAAAGACAAAAGCGGCACCTATGGGCTGATCGACCGCCACTGCCCGCACCGCCGCGCCGATCTCTCTTACGGCTTCGTCGAGGAATGTGGCCTCCGTTGCAACTATCATGGCTGGCTGTTCGATGAGGTCGGCGATTGCCTGCATCAGCCGTATGAAGACACCATCGACCGCGAAAGCAAACTGCGCAGCCAGATCAAAGTGAAGGCCTATAAAATCCAGGAACTGGCCGGGTTGTTGTTTGCCTATATGGGGCCGGACCCGGCGCCTTTGGTACCCAATTGGGAACCCTTCACCTGGAAAAACGGCTTCGTCCAGATCGTCTTTACCGAGGTGCCGTGCAACTGGTTCCAATGCCAGGAAAATTCCATCGATCCGGTGCATTTCGAATGGATGCACGACAATTGGTCGATCCGCCTTCGCGGCGAAACCGGCCCTTATTCGCCCAGACATTTGAAAATCGATTTCAAAGAATACGAATACGGAATTTCCTATCACCGGGTCAAAGAAGACACCGACGAAAACAACCCTCTTTGGACCGTCGGGCGGAATTGCCTGTGGCCGAATATGCTGTTCACC
>JABMOP010000135.1 GCA_013204125.1 Rhodospirillales bacterium
GAGGTCAGGATATCGCCGTCCTTCAAGATGGTCATTTTCAAGATATCCACAGCCGGACCGACGAAGAAATTTTCGGCATCGACCGTTTTGGTCCCGCTGGAATTCTGGATCACCATCTTGGCGTCCAGCGCCACCAGCGCCGGGGCCACATCGGACGCCGATACAGCAACGCACCGGCTGGCATTGAACAACGTATGTTCGCGGTTCATACCCGTCGGCGTGTCGGCGTAGCAGGTGTTGCCGCCTGCGCGGTAGCACGGCAGACCGCCCCGGTAATACCAGCAGCGCGTATCTTGCGCGACGTTGCCGCCGATTGTACCGGTGTTGCGGATTTGCGGGCTGGCCACCTTGGAAGCCGCTTGGGTAAGAAGCCCGTAGCGGGATTTAACGGCCGAGGAATTGGCGATCTCGGTGAGCGTCGTCAACGCGCCGATTTCAAGACCCTTGGCGGTCGAGCGAATTCCCTTCAATTCGGATATACCGGAAATATCGACCACCGTTTTGGGCTGCTTCGCCCGATCCTTGAACCAGGACAGGCTATCATTGCCGCCCGCCATCGCCCAACCGTCTTTGCCGGCCTTTTTGAGCAGCGCCAAAGCATCGGCGACACTGGTCGGCTGTTGTAGTTCGAAATTCGACATCATGTCTCTTAACATTGCACCGCTCCTTTATTGGGTGTTGACGGCGAGGGGTTTAGCCGACTGCGGCCTCCCCGCTGCGGCATTGATGATCATGTCAGCCATAACCGGGGTGCGGTTGAACATGTGTCCTCCAAGCGCATCGGATATTGCGACCAGAACCGCGGCTGCCGAAGCACCCGTCACTGGTTCGCCGACACCCTTGGCGCCAACCGGATTGGACGTGTCCGGCAGATCGACATTGGTGACGGTCATTGTGGAAGGTACGTCCATAATGGTTGGCGGCTTGGATTGATGGAAACCGGTGGCGCCGGAAATCCCCAGCTTGGGATCGTAGATATAGCGCTCTTTCATCGCTAATCCGTAGCCCATGACCGCACCGCCCTTGATCTGGGTGGCGAGGCTTTGCGGGTGAACGGCTGTGCCGCAATCGGCGACCTCTACATGTTCCAGCACTTCGACCTTACCGGTTTCGGTATCGACTTCGACCTTGACGAAAGCGGTCGCCAAGCCGGGCGTGACGCCGTTCTTCGGCATTTTATCCTTGGTCACGCCGACCAGCCCCGAACCTGCAAGGCGGGCGGTCGCCCACTTGGTGATCGGGTTGATATCCTTGGGCGCTTCCTGGCCGGAAAATTTCCCGCCAAGTTCGATTGCCCGCTGCGCCGCTTTGGCCCAGCTTAAGGATTTCGACGGATCGGTTTTGTTGAACACCTTACCGTCGGTCACATCATAGTCGCCGGGCGCACCGCCGAGATCCTTGGCGGCAATCTCCTGCAACTTGGCCTTGGCATCCATTCCCGCCGCCCAGTTGGTACGTGTCTGGGTATAGGTGGAGTTGGACCCGAATTGACCCAAAACGAAGGGCAGGCCTTTACGCGAATCGCCGCGTTCGATGATCACGTTTTCCCAATTTGCGCCGAGGGCTTCCGCCGCCGCACGCGCGGTGGCGGCGTAGGAGTAGGTACCCAAATTACCGCACCCGGAATGAACGTGCAGCTTGCCGTCCGGCGTGATGCGGACGAGGCCATCGAAACCGTTGGCGCCGGCCGTATGATAGGCCGAACCGACACCGACACCGATAACTTTGGCGCCATTGCGCTTGCCGCTTTCCTTTTTCTTGTTATCCCAATCGAAAAGCTTGGCACCCTTGTCCAGCGCTTCTTTGAGGTAGGCACTGGTCACCGGCCCCTGTTTGGCGCCGTATTTGGCGTTGTTATCGGGCGCATTGATATGCCGGATCGCGACCTGATCGATCCCCAGTTTACGCGCCGCCTTGGCGATAATCGGTTCCATCGCCGCCGCCGTCTGGTTTTCGCCCGGGCCGCGTTGCGGTCCACGTATCGGCGTGTTGGTCAGCACCGATATCCCGCGCCACCGCATGGCTTCGGGCTGAAACACGATGGAAAAGGCGTTGCCGGCATTGCGGAAATCCCAAAAACCGGTGTTGGGGCCGTTGTCATGCACGATATACATATCGCAGGCCAGGATGCGGCCGTCTTTACGGAAGCCGATCTTGACCGAACCTTGGAAGCCCGGGCGGCCCTTGCCGATGGCGAATTCTTCATCCCGGCTGATGCGCATGAGAACCGGACGTCCCAACTTTTTCGACATATGTGCCGGGATCGACATTTCGGCGTAGGGCGCACCCTTTGAGCCGAAACCGCCGCCGCAGAACTCGCCGACATAGACAAGTTGATTTGGCTTGATGCCGATATAACGGGACAATCCGAAGATCATGAACTGCTGGCTTTGCGCAGACCCATGGACAATGCATTTGCCGTTCTGCCAATAGGCCATGGCCGAACGCGGCTCCATCGAATGATGCGCATAACCGGCGGTGACGAAGGTTTCTTCAACCACCAGATCGGATTTTGCAAAATTGCCATCGACGTCACCGAAAGACCATTCCTCAGCCGGCTTGCCCATCGGCAATTTATTGTCGCCGGCAGCGGCGAAATCCTGCGCCGTCCATTTAACCTGCTGCAATTTCAGCCGCACATTGGCCACGTTGCCGTTGGTGCGGGCATCGGGACCACGCGGGAACAGACTTTCCAGCGGATCGATGACAAACGGCAACGGTTCAAGATCAAGCTTGATCAAGTTGATCGCTTCAGCCGCCGCGGTTTCCGTTTCCGCCGCAACCGCCAGGATCGGCTCGCCGACGAACCGGGGTTCGTTGCTGAGGATCGAATCGTTTGGCGGTGGGAAGGACGGCACTTGGTCGGCGGTCAGGACGCCTAAGAAGCCCTTCACTTTTTCGGCTTTCGATGTGTCGATGTTCTTGACCCGCGCATGAGGCATGGGGCTGCCGAGAATACGGCAATAAACCATCCCATCGGCGCGGTAATCTTCCGCATATTTTGCCTTGCCGGTAACTTTGGCGAGAACGTCGGGGGGAGTGAAGTCTTTACCAATCAGATTATAAGCCATTTTTTAAGCCTCCTTCGCTGCGCGTAGCACGGCGTTTGTGTAATGGTCGTAGGCGCCGCAGCGGCAAAGATTGCCGGATAGAGCCTGGCGTACATCATCGCGTGAGGGGTTTTTGTTTTTATCGAGAAGGGCAACCGCCGACATCACCTGGCCGGACGTGCAAAAACCACATTGCGGCGCCAATTCACTGATCATCGCCTTTTGAACCGGGTGCAGCCCGCCGTCTTTGCCTTCGACGCCTTCGATTGTGGTCACTTTGGCCTTGCGTACGCTGTGCGTCAGCGTCGAGCAGGAATAGGTGGGAACACCATCGACTAAAACCGTGCAAGCGCCGCATTCACCGCGGTCACAACCGAGTTTGGTGCCGGTCAGGCCGAGTTTATAACGCAGCGTAAAAGCCAGCGTTTCCTGGGCCATCACGTCGACGCGGCGGGTTTTGCCGTTGATGCTCATGCTGACCATTGTCGGTTTCATGGTTTGCGCTAATGCAGAGCCGGACCCTGCGCCCCGGAACACATAACCGGCGGCCGACACGGCGGCGCCGGATGCGATTGTTCCTTTGATGAAGGAGCGGCGCGATGTTTCGGTGCGGGCAAGCCCGGAAATTGGATTAATCGGCGCCTCGTCCATCGCGACCGCAGCTTCATAATCGAAGTCCTCCGGAAAAAAGCGTTCATTCGGCGCAACATATTCGGTCATGCGTGATCTCCCTTCACAATAATTATGAATTAATTGTCTTATAATTGATTCTGTGGTGTTGCTGGCGCGCTCTCCCTGATTATCCCTGTCAGGATATGCCTGATTTAATTTATGTTTTGGTTTATCCAGGCTGTGGGAGAAATTATAGACTCAATTTTCTCCGACAGACAACAGAGATTCGTATCCGGGTCGCGAATTCTTTAACCTTAAATATTTTACTTCAGGTGGAAATCGCGCCATTCGGACGATAACCGCTGGGCCTCTGTAACTTCCGCCCCGGTCAGATATTCGGCAATGGTCTCGCGCACATAGCTGGCCGCTTCATCGCCGGAGCCGACGGCAATATCGCACCACATATATGACCGCAAATAAGATTGCTGCACGCCATCGCCCCTGCGGTACATGAGGCTTAGGAACATCTGCGCCTGCGGAACATTTTGCACGGCCGCTTTCAGAAACAATGTGCGGGCGCGGGCAAAATCCCGCTCAACGCCGCTGCCGGTATAATAAAGAAGCGCTAACCCGCTTTGCGCCTTGCCATGGCCATTGCCGGCTAGGCGCAGCCAGATGTCAGCGGCGGTTTGAAAATCACCCTGGTTATAGGCGTTCATGCCCGCGCCGAAATTACCGTCAATTTCCGTTGCAATAGCCGGCGGGACGGATAAAGACAGGAACGCGGCGGTCGCA
>JABMOP010000136.1 GCA_013204125.1 Rhodospirillales bacterium
ATTTGTGCGGTCGGACAAGGTGCTGGTGCCAATCGGGCGGGCTTTCTAAAAATTCTGGGATGATTTTGCCGGTGGCGAGACCGATCGCGGCGTCGTTAAATGTCTCTTCAATGGCGCTCGCCCAGCTTCGAATTGGGCGAATATCGTCATCGATGAAGGCCACGATCTCGCTTTTTGCCGCGGCCAGGCCGCGGTGCCAGCCGACCAATTGGCCGGGTCGGGGATCGAACAGATAGGCAAAGTTAGGGAATACTTTCTTGAAACCTTCGGCGACGGCTTCGGTCGCATCGCTCGAAGCGTTATCGGAAACGATGACTTCCAATTCGCTCATTGGATAATCGAACTTCGCCAGCGCGGCCAAGCACTTGGCGAGGGACTGAGCCCGGTTGTGGGTCGCGATGACAACCGAAATTTTGCTCACCGGTCAAAGCTTCCTATCTCAATACCCGCTCGGCCAATAATTCATAAGAACGGCGGCGGGCGCCCGCATCATGGCAAATTGTGAGGACAACTACCTCATCAATGCCATAGACCTCTGATAATTTCATTAACCAATCATAGCATTGATCCGGGTCGCCATAAAAACTGCGGTTCGAATTGGCGGCAATATATTGAAGGTCCGCTTCGGTGTAATCCTGGGCCTCGGCTTCGGCGACCGATGGGAAGGGTCCGTGTTGGCCGCGCGCCCGCCTGACAAGAGCGTAGTCGCGGCTGGAGCCCAAGCGCCGTGCCTCTTCTTCGGTTTCAGCGCAGATCATGAATGTTCCGATACTGGCTTCCGGTTTGGCGTAAAACTCAGACGGCTCGAAGCCCTGGCGGTAGGCGTCCAAGACGGCCGCCCCCCCGACCGGTGTTATGAATTGGGCGAACGAGAAGGCGAGGCCGAATTTGGCCGCCATCAACGCACTTTGATCGCTCGACCCCAAAAGCCATAGTTGTGGCGGGACATCCGGTTTTGGAACAATTTTAATGCGTTTGAATATTTCGGTCGTCGGTTCTTTAGTCCCCATAAACGCCATCATATCGGCGATGCGGGTGGGGAAATATTCGATACCGATTTCCGAGCCATAGGCGAGGGCGAGAGCGGTCAATTGATCGCTTCCGGGCGCCCGCCCTATCCCTAAATCGATACGCCCCGGATACAGCGTCTCCAGCAAATTGAAGGTTTCTGCAACTTTGAGCGGGCTATAATGGCTGAGCATGACGCCGCCGGTTCCAATGCGCATCGATGATGTGGCGGCGGCCACATGGGCGACCATGATTTCAGGCGCCGGCCCGGCAAGGGCGGGGGTTGCGTGATGTTCGGCCATCCAATAGCGATGGTAGCCATATTGCTCGCAGGCTTTGGCAAGTTCGACCGTTTCCAGAAGAGTATCCGACGGCGTGCCGCCGCTACGGATTGGTGATTGATCCAAGACAGATAGCTTCAATATTTTTCCCCCACTCATGGGTGCAGGATTAATAGCTTCGGGCCCCCCGGCCAAGCATTGATTACAGAACGATCAGGCATTGGCCTATGGGGTATGGGTATATAGAATGAGATTATGATAAGTCGTTCACGATATCGGCTGTTCCTGCTGGCGGCGTTGGTTCCGCTCCTTGGCGCGTGCTCCGACACTGCGCCCTATATCTATAATGCCGATGAATTTAATCGCGATTCGCCGAATTTTGGGAAAGAGCCCACGGATATAGATAACGTCGCAATTTGTTATAACAAAAGTTCGACAACGCCTCAGGATCTATTGGCTTTGGCCGAGAGTGCCTGCACTAAATTTGGGAAAACGGCTGTTTTTAAGAAGCAAGATATTTTCGAATGCCCTTTGCTTACGCCTGCTCAGGCGCATTTTAGCTGCACCAAACCGCCGCACTAAAGCCTTGCCTGCCGGTAACTGAATACCAATATATTTCATAAGCTTAAGCGATGCCGCTGATGGCGATACGTTAAGCTGGGGTAACCCGGCGCCGAATGGATAAATCGGAAAAAATTGGCCAATATCCCTTAATACATTGACTTTTAAGGGATTTTTTCTATACTGCCGCCTGGTGAATAGGTATGAGAGGTCGTAAATGGCCCTAACCGCAAGCGTGTCACGTAGCTCAATGGTACCAGCAATGTCTTCCCGCTATGCTGCGGGGGGCTCAGTTGCGGCTGTCGATCCCACAGAAATAGTCGGCGTTTTTGAACGCTCGGCTTTGACCCAGGGTAATAGCGGTGTCCGTTATAGCCAGATGGCGATGGAAGGCGGCGGCGAAGGGCATTCATTTCAGCAATTGCCGCGCCGGGGATTAAATTTCACATTGCTGGAAAATTCCAGTGACAGTTTTGCCCGCGCCTTTGCCGGTACTCTCAACAAGGCTGGCGGCACCCATGGACATTCGGCTAGTCGGTCATCTTTGGCAGATTATTCACGCGGGACAGGTATCTATGAAACCACATTCGCGGTCATTCATAATGAAGTGCCGGTGCGCGGTAAAAAATTGACCCTATATCTTTAAATTTTAACTCGGTCCGAACGAATTTCTTTGGTGCCGGTCGGCACCTTTTTTATGTCTATTTTTGCGGTTTGGTCTTTTCGCGCGCCTCAGAAAGGCGATCGGGCGTGTCCACATCAAACAACAC
>JABMOP010000137.1 GCA_013204125.1 Rhodospirillales bacterium
ATGGCCGACTTTAAGGCCCATATCCCATAGCATATAGAGCATGAACTCGACCACCTGTTCGATATAGGCGGTTTCCTTGTAAGGCAGCAAAAACAACAGATCGACATCGGAATAAGGCGCGAGGCCACCCCGTCCATAGCCGCCGACGGCGACGACGCTTATTTTTTCAGAGGTCGAAAGATTGGGCGATCGGTAAACCCGCCAGGTCGCCAGATCAAAAATAATGCGCACCATTTGATCGACCAGGAAACTGTTCTCTTCAACGGCGATTTTGCCGTCGCCGGTGGCTTCGAAGCGGCCGCGCACTTCCTCAAAGCCGCGCTGCCAAACCTCTTTCATGACACCAAGAATATCGGTGCGCTTTTCCGGCTTGTAGCCGGCTTCGCCCAAAATCGTTTCCAACCGCTCGATAACGTGCAGCCGGTCGATGATCTTGCGTTGCTGGTGGATCATATTCATGGGCAGAGTTTTACCTGAAACGGGTGACAAAATATAGAGCCCCCGGAACACACAACATATTGGGGGTGCGACATATTTCGCAATTTTTTGAGCATATGCTTTTGTGTGCTTTTGTATGCTTTTGTATGCTTTTATGTGCTTTTTATAGTGGGTCCGTATGGGCCGGCCTACGTTTTCTTAGGCTTAAACAGCCCATCTCACATAGGCAGATGGCCACACCGGCGCAAGAATTTAATTCTAATTATTTTTCCGGCAAGCCGGCCTTCTTGAGACCGCCGAAATACACCTCGCGGTCCTGTTCCCGCGCGTCGTTGCACACCTTCTTGGCAGTCGCCGATATGTAATCGGGCGCCGTCGAGCGGACGGCTTTAATTTCAGCCTGCGCTTGGTCGATGGCCGGATGTGTGAGGGCGCCTTTAATACAACACCGATGGCAGCCACAGGGCGACGCCCGGGATCAGCATGAGGATGGCGATCATTGCCGCGTGCGCCCACAGGAACGGCAGGATGCCGCGGTAGACGGTGCTGAGGGCGACGTCCGGCATCTGTCCTCTTATGACGAAAATATTGAGCCCCACCGGCGGTGTGATCAGTCCCACTTCGGTCACCAGCAGAACCAGAATTCCGAACCAGATGCCGTCATAGCCGGCGCCGGTGGCGACGGGAAGGAAGATCGGCACGGTGATCAAAATCATCGAGATGGCGTCAAGGAAAAAGCCGAGCACGATATAGAAGGCGATGATGATCAACATCATCACCCACGGCGCCGCGCCCATCGCCACCATGCCGTCGCGGATGGCGTTGGGCAATTGGGTGAGGGCCATGAAATAGGCGAACAGGAAGGCGCCGATGACAATGAAAAATAACGATGCCGTGGTCCAGACGGTTTCCAGCAAGGCGTCGATCAATCCCTTAAAGCTTAAAGATCGGGTGGCGAAGGAAATGGCGATGGCAACGAACCCGGCGACGCCGGCCGCTTCGGTCGGGCTCATAAAGCCGGAATAAATGCCGCCCACAGCAATACCGAACAGGATCAGGATTTTCCATAGCCCGGTCATGGCGGCGAGACGCTCCGGCCAGGGCATGGCTTCGGTGCGCGGAAGATCCTCGGGGCGCATCCTGCCGAGTACATAGATGACGAGCAGATGCAGCGCCGTAGCGATCAGCCCGGGGATCATGGCGGCGGCAAACAATTGGGGCACGCCTTCTTCGGCGATGATGGCGTAGATGATCAGGATCAGCGACGGCGGGATCAGCGAGCCCAACGTGCCCGCCGATGCAACGGTGCCGGTGGCAAGCGCTTCGGAATAGCCGCGCTTGCGCATTTCCGGGATTGCCACCCGCGCCATGGTTGCGGCGGCGGCGAGGGACGAGCCGGAAATGGCGCCGAAACCGGCGCAGGCGCCGACCGTACCCATGGCAAGCGCGCCGCGCGCGCCGGAAAATATGGCGTTGGCGGCGCGGTAGAGTTCTGCCGACATGCCCGATTTGGACGCCACCGCGCCGAGCAAAATGAACAAGGGCAAAACGGTGAAGGAGTATTTATCGGTGAGATCGTAAGGCGCCCCCGACAGCGCGATCAAGGCGCGGCCGATATCGTCGATAGCGGCGTAGCCGATGAAACCGACCACACCGAGGGCGACGGCGACGGGCACCCGTAACATGATCATGCCGAACAGCCCGACCATGGCAAATATGCCGATGAGTTGGGAGCTCATTGATCAGACGCGCCGCTACGCAGCCGGTAAACCAGCACTAGAATGGTGGCGGCGATAGCCAGATAAAAGCCGAATAAAATCGGCATCCAGTGATAGAAGCGGTCGATTTCCATCACCATGGTGGTTTGCGTGCGGTTGAACATGGCGGTGGCCGGTTCGATCATGGCGTAGGCGGCAACCACCAGAAACGTCAATGTCATGACCAGGCCGAGGAGATACAAAAAGCGCGAAACCTTCTTCGGCACCAGATTGTCGATGACGTCGACCACGATGTTTTCGTCGCGTAGGAACGCCCCCGGCATGGCAATGAAGATGATGCCGATCAAGGCCAGTTCGGACACTTCGACCAAGCTCATCATAGAAAGGCCGAGAAGCTGGCGCGCCAGCACGGCCACCGTTGTGTGAACCATCAATAAGACCAGAAGTGCCGAGGCGACGAGGCCGAAGGGCCTCGCCGCCCGCGCGAATGGCGACATGTTACGCATGGCGCAGCCTGATCTCCGAGTTTACTTCCAGAAGCTCTTGGACGATTTGGCGTGCTTAGCGCCGAGCGACTGCATCAGCGCATAGACCGTGGCGCCGGGCAGGCCCTTCTTTTCAGCCTTGGCGATCGCTTCGCCGGCGATATTTTTCGCTATGGACCGGAATTTGGCCATGTCGGCGGCGGAGAAGCTAATCGGCTCGGTGCCTTCCGACATCATGCGTTTTTTGCCGATGCCGTCGATGAAATCGAATGACTTGCCGGTGCCGCCGGGATCCCTGGCGAACGCCGCAGTCAGGGCATTACGCGCCTTGGCCGGCAATCCGTCATAGGCTTTTTGGTTCATGCATACGCAGAAGGTGCCAACATAGAAATAAAGCTCGGTGGCGTATTTGGTCACCGGGCCAATGCGGAAGGCGAGGCCGGCTCCGCCATAATCAGTGAACACGCCGTCGATGGTGCCCTTCTGCAACGCTTCGGCCCATTGGGTGGGCGGCATACCGTCGGGCGTGGCGCCGAGCGCGATGGCCATGCTGCGCACCGGACCCGAAGGTACACGGAGGCGCTTACCGCGGAAATCGGCCAAAGTACGGATGGGCTTCTTGCCCATAAAGACATTACCCGGCTGGTGCGCATGCAGATCGAGAATATGCATGCCTTTATGCTCTGCGCTCAAAGCCTTGCGCATGGCCGGCTCGTTCAAAACCTTGGTGGCAAGTTCGCCGCTGGCGAACAGGAGCGGCACGGTGCCGAGTTCGCTGAGCGGGAATACGCCCGGCGTGTTGCCGTGTAGAAACCAAGTAATCTCCGCTTGGCCGCTCAGCGCCATTCCATAATACTTAGGCGGTGGACCCAATTGGGCGCCGGGGAAATAATTGATCGTGAAGGCGCCGCCCGAATTGGCCGCCGCGTCCCGCAGATTTTTTTCCAGATATTTCGACACCGCGTGCTGCGGCGGAACGTAGGTGGCGAACTTGATTTTGGTTTGCGCGGACGCCGCCGCCGCGATTGCCATTACCGCGCCGCCGGTAAGCACAGACGCAACTGTTCGAGTGAATTTCATGACGTTACCTCCTCCGATAAATTCCCGTTGGGATTGCTTTTGATCGTTTTGTTGGCTCTTTTCGAGCGAATGACCATACGACGTTAGTGGAAAACCCCTCGCCGCGCAATGCATCGGCGGAGCCCCTAATCCCCCTCCAGCGCCTTCAATTTATAGATCAGCTCCAACGCCTGCTTGGGCGATAATTCGTCTGGGGCTAAGTCTTTGAGCGCTTGTTCGAGCGGCGATGGCGCTTGGGCTTTGCGTGCCGTCGTGTTTAGGGAAAACAGCGGCAGATCATCGGCGAGGCGAGTTACGGCGCTGCCCTGGTTTTCTTCTTCCAAGGCGGCCAGCACGGCTTCGGCGCGGGCCACCACATCTTCCGGCAGGCCCGCCAGTTTACCCACATGGATGCCGTAGGACCGGTCGGCGGCGCCGGGCACAACTTCGTGCAAAAACACAACGTCGCCTTTCCATTCTTTAACGCGCATGGTGTGCGCCGAAAGCGTCGGCAATTTTTGGGTCAGGGTCGTGAGCTCGTGGTAGTGGGTGGCAAACAGGCCGCGGCATTGATTGACCCCGGCCAGGCGTTCGACCACCGCCCAGGCAATCGAAAGCCCATCGAATGTGGCCGTGCCGCGCCCGATCTCGTCCAAAATTACGAACGACCGTTCGCCGGCGCGGGCCAGGATCGCCGCCGTTTCAACCATCTCGACCATGAATGTGGAACGCCCACGGGCCAGATCATCGGCGGCGCCGACGCGGGAAAAAACCTGATCGACGGCGCCGATATGGGCCGCTTCGGCGGGAACGAAAGATCCCATTTGCGCCATAATCGCGATCAGCGCGCTTTGCCGTAAAAACGTGCTTTTGCCGGCCATGTTCGGCCCGGTCAAAAGCCACAAACGGTCGTCGCCGTCTAATTTCAAATCATTGGCAACGAAGGGCGGGCGTCCGCCGGCGCTGTCCCGGGCCAAAGCTTCGACCACCGGATGGCGCCCGCCGGTGATATTGAATTCCAGCCCATTGGTGATGACCGGGCGCACATAATTTGCATCTTCGGCCAATTCGGCCAGGGACGCGGCGACGTCCAGATGGGCAAGCGCGCGGGCCGCCAGTGCAATATCATCGGCGCGGACGCGCACCAGATCGGCCAATTCTTCAAACAGTTCAAGTTCCATCGCCAGGGCTTTGTCGGCGGCGCTGGCGATCCGGCCTTCCAGTTCGCCCAATTCAACAGTGGAAAAGCGCAGCACGTTTTTCATCGTCTGGCGGTGGATGAACGGGCCGCCCCGGTCCATCAGCGGATCGGCGTTTTTCGCCGTTACTTCGATGAAATAGCCGAGCATGTTGTTGTGTTTTACCTTGAGCGCGGCAATGCCGGTCTGGGACACATATTTATCTTGCAGCCCGGCCACCAGACGCCGGCTTTCATCGCGAAGCGTGCGCACTTCATCGAAGGCCGGGGCATAGCCGGGCGCGATGAAGCCGCCGTCCCGGCTCAGCAACGGCAAATCGGGGAGCAAAGCTTCGGCCAAACGCGCCACTATTTCGCCGTGCGCGCCCAGATTATCCAGCCAGCCGGCCACCAATAAGGGCGATGCGGCGCCGTCCAGGGTCTGTCTAATGGTCGCGGTGAGCGCCAACCCGCTGCCAATCGCCGCCAGATCGCGCGGCCCGCCGCGGCCAAGGGTCAGCCGCGTGAGCGCCCGTTCCAAATCCGGGCAGGATTTTAAAAGCTCCAACAATTTGCCGCGCCGTATCGCGTCATCGGCAAATAATTGGACCGAGTCCAAGCGCGCTTCGATGGCGCCGGCGTCGGTCAGCGGCGATGCCAAATAGGCGTTTAACAGCCTTGCGCCGGCGCCGGTCCGGGTTTTGTCGATGATCGAGAGAAGACTGCCGCGCCGCTCGCCCATCAAGGTTTCGGTCAATTCCAGATTGCGCCTGGTCGCCGCATCAATTTCCAACGCCGCCCCATCGGCAAGCCGTTTGGGCGGCGCGATGCGCGGCATCCTTCCTTCTTGGGTCAATTCGACATAATCGATGAGCGCGCCGCCGGCCGATAATTCGGCGCGCGAAAACGCGCCGAACGCATCTAAGCTTTTGACCCCGTAAAGGGCTTCCAGCCGGTGCCCGCCATTGGCGCTATCGAACCGGCTGGCGGGCAGCGGCGTCAATTTATCCAACCAGGGTTCCAGCAACGCCTTGGCGTCTTCGCGGTTGGTCATTGCCTCATTGGTCAGGATTTCACCGGCATCAATGCGCGCCAGGGCGGCGGCCAGCATATTTTCGCCGACCGCCTGCATATAAAATTCACCGGTCGACATATCCAGCCAGGCAAGGCCGAAGCCGCCGCCGGCTTCGGCAATTGCGGCCAGATAATTATTGGCTCTGGCATCCAACAATGTTTCTTCGGTCAGGGTGCCGGCGGTAATGGTGCGTTGCACGGCGCGCGCAACCACCGATTTTGCGCCGCGTTTTTTGGCTTCCGCCGGGTTTTCGGTTTGCTCGCAGACGGCCACCTTGAAGCCTGATTTTATGAGCCGCGCCAAATAGACATCGTGGGAATGCACCGGCACGCCGCACATCGGAATGTCTTCGCCCAAATGCTTGCCGCGCTTGGTCAAGGTGATGTCGAGGGCTTTGGCGGCCCGGACCGCGTCATCGAAAAACATCTCGTAGAAATCGCCCATGCGATAGAACAATATGCAATTGGGATGGCCGCGCTTGATCGCCAGATATTGTTCCATCATTGGCGTCGCGGGCGCCGCCTCAGCGGGCGGCAAGATATCTTCTTTTGGTTTGGCGTTGGGCACGGCGCTTTTTCTCTTAAGAGCTTGGCGGAGCGGGTAGGTTACCACCCCCGGTCTCATCGCGCCACGCGAGAAAAAGTTGAAATCTATGTTCTTGATCTCGCTCATTTTACCTAATCGAGGTATCGGCTAGGCTTGGGTAATGAACGAGAACATGAACCCTATCCCCGAAGTGGTCGGCACTGTCGCGGGCAAAGCGGCGTTGGAGGAAATTCTGGCGGCGCTGCGTGTGGCGGGCTTCGAAGATACCGATATCAGCTTGCTATCGTCGCATGACTCCCTATCGGCGCTTTCGGCGGAGGACGACCATTGGGTCGCCACCCTTACCGCGCTTGCCGGTGAATATAAGGTGCTCGGGCCGCTGGCGGTATCGGGCGGCGTGATCCTGGCGGGCGGTCCGGCGATTGGTGCAATTGCCGCATTGATCGGCGCAGCGGTTGGCGGCATGGCGCTTATCGAAGTGGTGCGCGAAGTCTTTTCAGAAACCGATGCCGACGATATTGCGCGCGCCTTGGAAGCGGGCAGCGTAATCCTTTGGGTGCAGGCAGAGGCCAAGGAGCGCCAAGATGCGGCGCTTAGTATTTTAGAAGAACACGGGGCCTTGCAGCTACGCGTCACCGGCCGGGGCGTGAATTAACCGGGACGCGGCCTGCAGGGCTTCGAGGCGGGTCGGGCAAAGCCGCGCTGGGTCAAACCTATCCAACACGCCAAGCCGTTCCAACACGCTTGCCACCGGTGGACGCAACCCGGCGATAAAGGCCGCCGCCCCCATATCCCCGGCTTTTTCCAATATGTCATCGACGGCGAAGGCGCCGGTGGTATCGATCATTGGGACGTCGCTGAAATCCAACACCAAGGCGCGGCGATGTTCGTCCAGTTTAAATTCGCGGGCGATCCCCTTGGCGGCGCCGAAACTGATCGGGCCGCCGAAATGATAAAGCACAATCGCGTCTTCGCAATTCTCTAAAATGGCTTCTTCATCGGCGCCCAAGGGCGGGCCGCCATCGTCCCAGCCTTCGGTGCCGGTGGCGCGCACGCTTTGCAATTGTAGATCGGTCATGCGCTTCATGAATAACAGACTAGCCGCGATCATGCCGGTGGCAAAAGCGACAATCAGATCAACAAAGACCGTCAGGCCGAGAACCATGGCCATGATGACGACGCCGGAACGGGGGGCGCGGGGGGCGCGGCGGATATAGCCCCAGTCGATGATGTCGATGCCGACTTTGATGAGGATACCTGCAAGAACCGTGTGCGGAATATGGCTGGCGAGTGGGCCGAGGCCGAGCACGATGGCAAGCAAGATGAGGGCATGGATCATGCCCGATACCGGCGTTCTACCGCCGGACCGCACATTGACCAACGTGCGCATGGTCGCGCCGGCGCCGGGAATACCGCCGAACAGACCGGCGACCACATTGCCGATGCCCTGGCCGAACAATTCGCGGTTGGAAAGATGATGGGTGCGGGTCACCGAATCTGCGACCAAGGATGTCAGCAGGCTGTCGATGGAGCCGAGAAACGCCAGAACCAATGCCCAGCCGACCATCCCTGGAAGCTGATCGAGGCTTAAGCTGGGCAGGCTGATTTTTGGAAAGCCGGTGGGGATTTCGCCTAACACCGACACCCCCGGCAGATAATAAGTAACCACCAATGTGCCGGCCACCAGCGCCAACAAAGGCGGCGGCAAAATCCGGGCGATACGCGAAGGCGTCACCCAGACCACCAATAACACGCCCAGACCGACCAAGGCGGCATCCCATTTGATATCGGCGAGGACGGACGGCAGCTGCATCAATCCGCCGATCACGCCGCTACCGCCGGCCGCATGGCCGAACAGCGGCGCCAATTGCAAGATGATGATGATAACGCCGATGCCGCTCATGAACCCGGAGATGACCGTGAACGGCACCAGGGAGATAAAGCTGCCGAGGCGCAGCCAGCCAAATATTATTTGGAACAATCCGCCCATGATGATAACCGCGAAGGCGAGGCCCGGCGCGCCCGAATATTCGACAAAAATTGCCGCCATGACCACGGTCATCGGACCGGTCGGGCCGGAAATCTGGCTCGGCGTGCCGCCGAAAAGGGCGGCGAAAAAG
>JABMOP010000138.1 GCA_013204125.1 Rhodospirillales bacterium
GATGAGGAGAAGCGTTCGATCTGTCTTCAGACATCGGCGCGGGGTGTTTCGGTGGCTCGGGTTGCGCGTCGTTATTCGATGAACGCCAACCTGATTTTCACATGGTTGCGCGATCCGCGCTTTGCTCCCGGTGTTGAAGGCGAACCGGGATCGGTGTTTTTTCCGGTTGAAGTTTCCCGAGACGTTGCGGTTGATCCGTCGATGATTTCGGAGTGCCCGCCGGTTTCCACCGGACGCCTTCGGATCGAGTTGGCTGGCGGTCACCGGATCGTCGCCGAGGGCGGCTTTGATGGGGACGCGCTGGGGCGGTTGTTGAAGGGCTGGCTATCGTGATCCCGGTTCCGAGCAACACACGGGTGTGGTTGGCGGCCGGTGTGACCGACATGCGGCGCGGCTTCAACACCCTGGCGGCGCAGGCGGCGCAGGTGTTGGCGGCGGATCCCTACTCGGGACACCTGTTTGTGTTTCGCGGGCGGCGCGGTGATTTGCTGAAGATCATCTGGTGGGACGGCCAGGGCGCGTGCCTGTTCAGCAAACGCCTGGAGAAGGGGCGGTTTGTCTGGCCGGCGGCGCGGGACGGCAAGGTCAGTGTCACGGCGGCGCAATTGGCGATGCTTTTAGAGGGCATCGACTGGCGCATGCCGGCGCGGACATGGCGGCCCCTCAGCATCGGCTGAACACGGGATAGGCCAACAAAAACATAGAGATAGTCGATATTTGGGATTCTTTTTACGGCCCGGATAGGCTATATAATGGTCATGCTCGATGGTCTCAAAACCTTGCCCGACGACGCCGCCGAACTGAAGGCCCTGGTGGGTCTTCTCGGCAATGAGCTAAAGTCTCGCGACATCCTGATCGAGAAGCTCAAACACCAGTTGGCGGGCCATAAGCGTCACCGTTTCGGCTCCAACTCGGAGAGCCTGGATCAACTGCGGATGAGCTTCGGCGAGGACGAGGCCATCGCCGAGGCGGCGGCGGAACAAAGCGCCGCCACCGACAACAACCAAAAGCCCAAACGCCGACACAGCCGCAAGCCGCTACCCGGTCATCTGCAACGCAATGACACGGTTCTCTCGCCGGGCGAGGCCTGCGAGCAATGCGGCGGCGCGCTGAAGACGCTCGGCGAGGATGTCACGGAAGAACTGGAATACGTTCCCGGCCGTTTCGTGGTCAACCGGATCATCCGGCCGCGCCGGGCGTGCAAGTGCTGCGAGGCCATCGTCCAGGCCCCCTTGCCGTCGCGGCCGATTGAGAAAGGTCGTCCCGGTCCCGGTCTGCTGGCCCACGTTCTGGTCTCGAAGTACGCCGATCATTTGCCGCTTTACCGGCAAAGCCAAATTTTTGCCCGCGATGGCGTCGAGCTTGAGCGCTCTACCCTGGCCGATTGGGTGGGCCGCTCCACGGCGCTATTGGAGCCGCTGGCCGAGGCCATTGGCCGCCATGTGCGGGCGGGTCCGGCGCTATTTGCCGACGATACACCGGTGAAGATGCAGGCGCCGGGAGCAAAGAAGACCAAGACCGCCCGTGTCTGGGCCTATGTCCGCGATGAGAGGCCCTGGGCCGGTCCATCGCCGCCCTCGGTCTGGTATCGCTTCACCATCGATAGGAAAGGCGAGCACCCGGTCAGTCATCTATCCAAATATAAAGGCTGGGTTCATGCCGACGGTTATTCCGGGTTCAACGGTCTGTTCGGGCCGGGCAAGGCCGATGAAATGGCCTGCATGGCGCACGTGCGGCGCAAGTTCGTCGATGTTTACACCGCCCAGGGCGGGGCCATCGCCGAGGAAGCGATCAAGCGGATCGCCGCAAGTTGGAGAAATGGTTGGCTGCGCAGTTGCCGAAAATCTCCGGCAAAACGCCCCTGGCGCAAGCCATCCGCTATGCGCTGAACCGTTTGCCGAAGGCGCGGGGCTATCTGGAAAACGGCATTCTGGAACTGGATAACAATACTGTCGAACGGGCCATGAAGCCGGTGGCGCTGGGGCGGAAAAACTGGTTGTTCGCCGGCTCCGAGGGCGGCGGAAAAGCCATGGCCATCGCCTTTACCTTGATCGAAACGGCAAAGCTCAACAACGTCGATCCGCAAGCCTGGCTGACGTGGGTGCTGGACCGCATCGCCGGTCACAAGATCAACCGCATCGACGAATTGTTGCCCTGGAATTACGCCGAGGAAACCGTCTGATCAAATCCGACCGAATACGGCGGCGGGTTTACCGGACGGACACTGAACATGACACCGCTCTTCGCGGAGCAAACATCAGCCAGCGGAGCCGTCGCCTGATGAAATGTGCGAAAGATTCTGGACACTACCCAACATCGTGTTCCGAATCACATTAAGTGGTGCATTTTTACTCCGGCCGACTGGTGCATTTTTAGTCCGGCGTTGACAGAATCCCCTTTCGATTCAATATCAAACGGAAAGACTCTAATCCTTGAGATAATTTTGGTAAAAACGGTACACGGCAATAAATGGAAGCAACATCAGCGAAACCACACCCAAAAAAGCCCCCATAGCCATTCCAACGTTGGTCTCTTTAACTACGTTGCTATTCATCACTTTCTCCAAAAGGTTTAACTCTTTATCCCCTATTCCCTCATCGAGTCCCCTGATAATTGCCCTATTCAAAATGTATTGCGGAGGGCGC
>JABMOP010000139.1 GCA_013204125.1 Rhodospirillales bacterium
CCCCAAACACCGCGACCGCATCGCCTTCGTGCGCCTGTCATCAGGCCATTTTAAACGCGGTATGAAATTGCATCATGTACGCAACAACAAAGCTTTTACCCTGCACAATCCGGTGCTGTTTCTGGCCCAAGCACGGGAAACGGCTGAAGAAGCCTGGGCCGGTGATATCATCGGCATCCCCAACCACGGTAATCTTCGTATTGGCGATAGTCTGACCGAAGGCGAAAACCTGCACTTTACCGGCATTCCCAGCTTTGCGCCGGAACTCCTGCAAACCGTGCGGCCCGCCGACCCGATGCGCGCCAAACATTTGGGCCGGGCGCTCCAACAATTGGCGGAAGAAGGCGCTGCACAGGTTTTCAAACCGCGTATCGGCGCTGAAATGATCGTCGGCGTCGTCGGCGGTCTCCAATTCGAAGTCATGGCCGACCGCATCCGCACCGAATACGAATTGCCGGTGCATTTTGAAGCCACGTCGATCATGACCGCGCGCTGGGTGCGGGCAGATGATGCCCGTCATTTAAAAGAATTTATCGATGGCAATCAGACCGCCATGGCCGAAGACCATGACGGCGAGCCGGTATTCCTGGCGCGCAACGCCTGGCACTTGAACCGCGCCGCCGAAGAATGGCCGGACATTCGCTTCGAAAAAACCCGCGAACAAACGGCGCTGGAATAAACCATCCCGGCGCCGTTTAATCTACTTCTCTAAATACGATTATTCAGCAGGTAACGTTTGGATATACGTCAGGATGTCCACTTGTTCCTGAATGCTGAGGACGCTCAGAGAGACCATGCCGACACCTGGCTGGCCGAAGCGGATTTTATGCAGCGCTTCCCACGGATTGCTCCGCGCCACGGTCCCTACATATTCGGGGCTCTTGTCATTCCCGAAGTTCAATTCCTTGCCGTCGAAGCCGTGGCAATTGGCACAAATTGTCTGGAAGAATTGCGCCCCGCGCTGCGGATCGCCCAGATATTGGTAGGGACACTGATTGGCGCTATGGGACGGACCTGTTAGGCATTCGCCGGGCCGTGTATATTACTGGAAATTCCGGTTAGAAAGAAACTCAGCGCAACTGAACTCATTAACAAACCGAAACGGGATTTCATATTCATCTCCTAAATAAATATCCCTTGTTGAAATAGGTTAAGCCTACTTGGGCTAGTCTGCTGATTGGAATGATTCAACTAGCACACTCCTGTCAATTTCTGATTGACGAGTATCAAATTGAAAAATTGAATTTATAGTTGTCCCGGTAATTGGCGCTATCTAGTTCTCTCCTCTGTACAGGACCGGTTGAAAATGATTAGATTGCCACCCGTCGAATACAGCGACAATTGATACAAGGGATTCAAAATGACCCCTACAGGAGAATCATCATGGCGGGCAAACCCATCAAAATTATCGGCGGGCTCATTGGCGCCGTTGTGGTTATCGCCGTTACCGCCCTCATTGCAGTCTTCGTCTTTGCCGGCGATGTTATAAAAACCGCGGTTGAAGAACTGGGGCCGCAATTGACCAAGGCGAGCGTCAAGCTGGATAAGGTGGATTTATCCTTGGCAACGGGCGAAGCTGCGCTGTCCGGTCTTCTGATCGGCAATCCCGCCGGGTTCAAGACGCCGCACGCCTTCAAGCTGGGCAAAATTGGCGTCAAAATTGATACAGGTTCGATCGGCAAGGATACGATCGTCATCCGGGAAATATTGATTGATGGCCCGGACGTGATCGCTGAATTCAAGGAATTGAATTTCAATCCTCTGAAAGCCGACGCCTCGGTTCAAAGCTCACTTAAGACCTCCAACTTCATCGCCATCCAAAATAATGTTGATGCCTATATCAAATCCCAAGGCGGCGAGGCCGGAACCAAGCCCGGCAGCTCCGGGCAAGCCGCTAAAAGCGGTAGCGCAATAAAAGACGAGCCCAAATTAATTATCGAAAAATTGCGCATGAATAATATCAATGTTCGCGCCGTCTCCCATAGCGGTTTGAAGTTGGATACGGCGCTTAAACCGTTTTCGATCGCGCTCAATGACATTGGAAAAAAAGAAAATGGCCTGCCGCCCTCGGAAATTGCCGCGGCCCTGATCTCGAAAATTCAAGGTAAGATCATGGAATCCATGACCGGCGATTTAACCAAGGTGGCAATCGGTATGGCGGATAAATTGGGCGGTGTTGCCAAGGAAGGTTTAAAGGCCGCAACCGAAGGCGTCCCCGGCGTTGGAAAATTATTGGGCGACGGCGCCAAAGGCGCGGCGGGTGTTCTCGGCGATGGCGCCAAAGGCGCTGCCGGCGCACTTAAAGGATTGTTCGGAAAATAGATTGTTCGCCGATGAGAGCTTAATTTTTCGTCGGATCCACCAGCATGTCGGAATCAAGAATGACTAGAAGGTCGCCTGGCAACTGAACAATATGCCGGGCGAATTTATGCCAAGCTGAGTCCAACGTCGAAGGGACACCTTCTTTATTGGCCATCGGCACCGAAATAACCTCGCCGATTTGATCGACCAAAAGCGTATATAAATCAGTTCCGTATTCGACCGTCACGCCAATTTTATGGTCGTCGCCGCCCAATGGGGCCTCTTGATGTGCGACAGCTAGGACTTCGACTTCAGCGCTAACCCTGGCTTTTGTCTCGTCCTCGGTTTCTGCCTCTATTTCGCTCGCGGCTTCAGCTTCAGGTTGCTCTTCGGCTTCGATCAACTTTTCCGGCTGGACCCTAGACGCGGCCTTCAACTCTTCCATCCCTAAGCAAATGCGGACGTCGATAACGGTCACGATATGACCGCGTAGATTGATCGACCCTCTCACCTGATCGGGCGCCAAGGGAATATAAGCGATTTTATCCAAATGCAGGATATCGCGCACCTTTAAAATCGGTACACCGAACAACTGATTACCGACGCGGAAGGTTACATATTCATCGGTTTCCACCTCACCCGAATGAGCAAGGCCGGTCGTTAGGGGGGAGGTCAGTTCGTTAGCCATGTCGTTTTATACCATTTCGTTGGTGCCGTTTGCTAAAATGAGCGACCAATTCAAATTTATAATAAACTAAATAAAACCAAACGCGCTTAATAGAATAATGGGAACCAAAAACGCTAAATTCCACTAATAAATTTAGTCTATTTATTTAATTTTGTTATTTTTAAACCAAATTCCAAGTTGTTTTGCGAAATTGAGCAGCTAAATTATCAAGATATCGTCAAATCGGTCCCCATTGGATGGATCCGACA
>JABMOP010000013.1 GCA_013204125.1 Rhodospirillales bacterium
GTTTTCCGATAAATAAACCCCTAGCGAAAAAAACCTACTTCGCCTATGATCTCGGACCCAGCTTTGGGCGCGCATACCTGGTATGCAATTTTTGCAAGGGTAATTGGAAGCGGATTCCGCTTATAACAAGCGCTTCTCGTCTATCTGATATCGGTGGCAAAGCCCATTCGAACTCTAAAAATAGAGCGATTTGGGTGCTAGATAATTGTTTTGTTTCCGGTAGTTAACAAAATTATGCGACAATAATTGTAAAAACCTTGGGAGTTATAAAAAATGGCCTCTCGTTCCGAGATGAATAAAAAGCCACAGGCTGAAAACCTTCAGCCGAAGATGCGCAAATGCTTAATGTGCCTTGACGAATTCATGTCTAACCACACTGGCGAGCGCGTTTGCCCCGATTGCAAAAGCACCTCGACCTGGCGCCAGACCGGCATCGCAATTTAAATTTTCTAGAATTCTCTGGTTGATTTAAGACAGATCCCCGCTCAATTGGGCGGGGATTTGCTTTGCCCGAAGCTTTAAGCGCCGCGCACCATTGGCAGCACTTGTTCAAGCGCGGTTAAGCAAGCATCGGTATCTTCCGGCCGGCCCATGGAAATGCGGATATAATTTTCGAACCCGACATCGTGCCAAGTTCCTATGCGAACGCCGCGTTTACGCATTTCCTTGACCACGTCCTGACCTGAACAACCGGCATCGGCGGAGACGAAATTCGTCGCTGATTGGATTGGTTTACAGCCTAACTTTCCAAGCCCATCGATGATGCGCCGGCGTTCGGTGGCATTGCTTTCCAAAATGAAATCCCGGTATTCGGTGTCTTCTAAAGCCGCCAGCGCGCCCACTTCGGCAAAAGCGGACACATTAAACGTACTGGTTATCAGACGCACCGCATTGGCGATTTCTTCCGAAGAGCAATAGGCATAGCCCAAGCGTAAACCGGCCAAGCCATAAGCCTTGGAAAAGGTGCGGCTGACCACCCAGGGGCCTTTGCGCTCTTTGACGATTTGAAGCGCATCGAGCCCGCCCGCATGGACCGAAAATTCGTGGTAAGCTTCGTCAACATACAGCAACACATTTTCCGGCGTCTCGTCGCATAATTGGCGAAGTTCGGCTTCAGTCAATGTTAGCCCGGTCGGGTTGTTAGGGGTGACGGCGATGACGAGACGCGTATTATTGCCGACCGCGCCGACCAAACCATCAATATCGATACTGGTGTCATCTTTGTTAGGCACAATGGTAACATCGGCGGCAAGGGCGTTGTAGGCGCCGTGAAAACGATGCCAAAGAAGCGCCGGCGAAACCAAATTTTGGCCCGGTCCGATAACAATTTCCATAATGCTTTTCAGCAATTGGGTGCTGCCCGCCCCCCAGCAAATTTGCGCCGTTGGGATATCGTTCAATTCCGATAACCGCGCCCCCAATTCGGGGCAGGTGCCGTCAGGATAGCGGTTTAGTTGATCGGCATGCGCCTGCATGGCGGCAATGGTCTTGGGCGACGGCGGATAAGGACATTCATTGAGGTCCATGCGGACCAATTCCTTGCCGCGTTCTTCGGGCGGGATGGTGGTCGGGTTCCAGAATTGGAGGCCGCGCATATTTTCGCGCAAATAAGCCGCGCCTTGTTTGTCCGTCGCCATCGTTAGCTCCTCACCGATGTTTCGGCCATGGCATCCTGAGCCACGTCGTCGAAGGACGCATAATTCATACTGTGCAGCCGATGGTAAAGCCCCCCATGCGCCATCAATTCGTCGTGGGTGCCGGTTTCGGTAATCTCGCCTTCCTGCAGGACAATAATGCGGTCGGCGTTGCGTATGGTCGCAAGCCGGTGCGCGATGACAATTCCGGTGCGCCCTTTCAACGTGCGCGCCAATGCAGTTTGGATTTCGCGCTCGGTAAAGCTATCGACATTGGCGGTTGCTTCATCGAGAACCAATATTTTTGCATCAGCGACAATAGCGCGCGCAAAACTGATCAATTGGCGCTGGCCGATGGACAAGCTGCCGCCGCGCTGACCAAGGACGGTATCGTAGCCGTCTGCCAAACGCATGATAAAATCATGAGCGCCGACCGCTTTCGCGGCCTCGACAACTTTGTCGATACCGGCATCCAGGGTCCGATAGCGAATGTTTTCAAACACGGTGCCGGTGAACAAGAACGGTTCTTGCAGAACCATTGCCACATTGCGGCCAAGCGATTCTTGCGTTACATCGCGCACGTCTTCGCCGCCGACCAAAATTTTTCCATCCCAAACGTCGTAGAAGCGGTGCAGCAATGCAGTGGTCGAGGTTTTGCCGGACCCGGTCGGCCCGACCAGCGCAACGGTTTCGCCGGGCTCGATCTTAAAGCTGATATTTTTAAGCACCGGCTGACCGACTGTATAACCGAACGTGACATTTTGGAATTCGACCGACCCATCGGCGCTGCCGAGATCTCGGGCATCCGCCTTATCTTCGACCTCAACCTCCACATCGAGAACTTCAAAAATTCTTTGCCCGGACGCCATCGCCCGCTGCATGACGCTGTACTGCATGGTCAATGACCGGATCGGATCGAAAAACCGCTGGACGTAGAACAGGAACGCCACCATCACACCCAAATCCAGAGTATTGCCAAGCACTAAATTACCGCCGATGACGATGACAATCGCCATCGCGCCGCCGGTCAAGGTATCGACCGTCGGCACCATAATTTGGGCCAGCGCGGATGCTTTCAGATGGGATTTGAGATTGTCTTCCGCCTTGATCTGAAAGGCATCGTAATTAATTTGCTGGCGGCCCATTTCCTGCACCGTGCGCACGCCATTGACGTTTTCGGCCAGCGCGCCGTTGACGATCGAAGACGTCTCCCTTGCCCGCATAAAGGCGCGCTTGGCAACCGGCAACCAGACGAGGCGGATGACCAAAAGGATGGGGACGACCGAAAGGGTCAATAGCCCCAATTGCGGATCGAGGCTGAGCATGACTGTGACAATGCCGATCAACAACACGACATCCCCGATCGCAAATATCGACGTTTCGAGAAATTCCTGCAACGAGCCGACATCGCCTTGCAGCCGCGACATCAAGCGCCCGACCTCGGTCTTGTCCATGAACGACAGCGATACGCTTTGTAAATGGTTGTACATGGCGCGGCGAATATCGATCAAGATGCGCTCGGCCGTCGTCGCAACCAATGTCAATTGGAAGAAATTGGAAATGAAATTAATGGTAACGACGGCCAAGAACCCGATGGCGGCAAATTGCAGGAGACCGCGGTTGGATGCGCCGCCAACCAACGTGTCGTCGATGATAAAGCGGATCACCAAGGGCACCGCAATCTGGGTCAACGTGAAAACCAGAACGGCGATAACTGCAAATAACAATGTCCGCCGATAGGGTATGACAAATTGCGAAAAACGCCGGACAACTTTGCCGTCGAAAGCGACGCCAAACATTTCTTCGCCGCGCAGGTTCGATGGCCCGCCGCTGGATACGTTGCGCTTTTTTGCGCCCGGATTAAGCACCTGCTCCCTCCTTCGCAGCGCCAATCTGTAATTCATACAATGCTCGATATCGACCACCGGCGGCCAAAAGCTCGGCGTGGCTACCGCGCTCGACAATCTGCCCGTCTTCTAAATAGATGATCTGATTGGCATGCATGAGCGAGGATAGCCGGTGCGAAATAATGATCGTCGCGCGGTTAGCCGTCAGATCTTTGAGCGCTTCGCGGATACGCATTTCGGTGGCTGCATCGACGGCGGCGGTGGAATCATCGAACACCATGACCGTCGGCGTCAACAATACACTTCTTGCAATAGAAAGGCGCTGGCGCTGGCCGCCCGACAAAGAGACGCCGCGTTCGCCAACCATCGTTCCATAATCTTCAGGTAAGCCGGCGATATAGTCGTGAAGCTGGGCCGAATCCGTCGCCGCAACGATGCGGCTTTGATCGGCCCACGGCTCGCCATAGGCCACGTTATTGGCGATCTCGGTAGTGAATAAAAATGTGTCTTGCTGCACCAATCCAACATGCGTGCGCAAGCTATCCAAGGTGACATCGCGGATGTCCTGGCCATCAATAGTGATCGAGCCACTGGTCACGTCGTAAAAGCGTGGGATCAAATGGGCGATGGTGGATTTACCACTGCCCGGTGGACCGACAATGCCAAGGGTTTCGCCGGCGCAAAGCTTGAACGATATGTCTTCGACGGTGTGTTCGCCGGGAAATCCTTCATAGGAAAATCCGACTTCATGAAATTCCAACTCACCCTTGCTCAATTTCAATTCCGCCGCTTGCGGCTTGTCTTCGATGGCCGGTTCGATATCCAGAATATCGAACAATCTATTACCGGAAACCGAGGCGCGCGCGATACCGTTGATGACCATGCCGGTTTGGCGTATGGGCATTTGCAAGACCGTCATGAACGTCAAAAACTCGGTTAACTCGCCGACCGTCAAAAGACCATCAATAACCCGGAGGCCACCAACCCATAAAACCAGGCCCATGGCGATAAAATAGGAATAGGTCATAACCGATGTGTTTGAATAACGCACCACCACCCGTTTCATGGCGATACCCAAAGTTTGCGCCGACATATCGTTGAACTTGGCCATTTCGAATTTCTGGCCAGAAAAGGCGCGGACCACACGAATGCCGCCCAGGTTTTCTTCCATAATCCGGGTCAGAATCGATAGCCGATCCTGCAACTCGTACCAAAGCGCACGGAGACGCAGGCGAAAAACACCTGCCCGCCAAACAGCGAAGGGGACAAAACTCAAGCACAGGGCGCCAAGCACCAGATCCTTACCCATATAAAGATAGGCACCGACGCCAACTAAAATGATCAGCAATACGACCCTAATCATGCCGTGTTCGACGAAGTGGCGCATGCCTTCGATATCCAACATGCCGCGGGTCATCAGATCGCCCGAATGAACCTTGTCATGATAGCTGAAGCTCAACCGTTGCAATTTTTCAAAATAGGCGAGGCGAAGCTCGTAGGCGATGTTTTGGCCGATGGCTTCGCCTTGATAGTTATGTATCAGGGTAAATAAGCCCCGCAAAATAGACGTTCCAAGCACCATTATCGCAGCCAACAACAGTGCCTCTTGGGCAGCGCCGGGCGCCGCAGCGCCGCCCGCCAGAAGCCCGGCGGCGCTGTCCACCGCAGCGCCGAGGAAACGCGGGATAAACAACTGAAGTATGCCGGCGACGATGACGCCGATCACGGCCAACGGAAAACGAAAATGATAACCCATCGCCATCTTGGCAATGCGCCACAGCACATTGGCGCCGCGTTTAACTTTGCCCCCCGCCATCGGGACCCTGGAGGCCATTTTTGATCCAGGCGCAGAAGATGATGATTGTTGAGTGGTCACTGGATCATGTACAGCCCAAAGCGGGCCTTTCTTATCATGGATAATTTTTTCATTGGTACAGAATCTACTTGAGGCAACCGGCCCCGACAACTCCCCGTGGAATTAAATAATTTTTATTGTCGCTAATTTAAGAATTTGCCGCCTAATGTGTATTGGTTAGGCTATGTAATTCCTGGGTAAATTCCGGCCGAAAGAACCCGCCAATGGCAGTCGATCCAATAAAAAACACCTATAGCGCCATTTGCCCGACGCGCGGACGTCCGGACCGTATGCGCCAATATGTCGAAAGCGCGCTGGAAACTGCGACAGAGCCGGATCGGATGCAATTTTTATACTATGTGGACAACGATGATCCAGCGCTAAAACAATACGAAACCGAATTCGCCGCTATCGCAGGAAATTGCAAAGCCGGCACCATCGACGGCCTGATCGGCCCGCCCATCGGCGTTCCGGCGGCCGCCAACAAGCTCGCCGCGATGGCGCCCGGCAACATATTGGTCACCGCAAATGATGATCAAGTCCATATAGACGTCGGCTGGGACACCCGGCTCGATACCGAAATCGCTAAATACACCGACGGCATCTATTGCATGTGGTTCAACGACGGATGGGAAGCCGGTAATTTTTGCACATTTCCAGTGGTCTCTAAGCGATGGTTCGAAATACTCGGGTATCTGAATTTCCCGTTTTTTGAACATTTTTTTTGCGATGCATGGATTTGGATGCTGGCAAAATCCGTTGATCGCGCGATTTACATTCCCGAAATCTTAATCGAACACCGCCACTGGAAAACCGGAAAATCGGAAATGGACGGCACCTATGAAAAGCATGCCAGCGCGACCGGCGATTCGCGGCACACCCGCGACCGCGAAGTGATCGACCGGTTCGAACGCTATTTCCTGGCCGATGTCGAGGCCTTGAAAGCCGCCCTCAATCTTTCAGAATTTGATTGAGCGCCGAAGCGAGTGCCGCCGGGTCGACACTGTAGTCATGGCGCGAGCCTCCGTCCGAGCCGATGATATAGCTATAGGACTGCCCCGCCGCCGAACAGAGATACCAGATCGCCCGGTTGATATAGCTGGCAGGATGCAGTTCCAACAATTTAGCTTCGGGCTGGGCGAACACCATATTGGTCATGCCGCTGCCGCCGGTTCCGACGACAATTTCGCCGCGGCCGAACAAGCGCGCCTGATCGGCCACCGTCATTTCCGATAAAACGGCGATTTCAAATCCCCGAGCTTTTAGAACAGTTTCGATTTCAGCCTCATTGACCAATTGGCGCGCTTCCGCATCCCGTCGGCTGATATATATGCGCTTTGATTTAATAGAATTTGCCCTTGCATCCAAAGCCGGCGCCAAGTGGCGGCGCAGCCATTCTATCTGGCGCAGGGAATGCCCGCCCGGCGCCGGGTAGGACGGAAAATAAAGCTTCTTAAAAACCCAGTTACTTCCATCGAACGGCAACAACCGCGCTTGGTCTATGCCGAGCGCGGCCAAAGTTTCTAATTGAAACCCATTCAATTCGCCGGGAACGACGATCGGGCAATCCGCCAGTTCTGGAAATTTCTGGATTGCCTCCAGACGCGGCAAAGTTTCAAGCAACCAGTGGTGATAGACCCAGGACCAGGGCCCACAAAGACAAAAGGCGGGCTCTTCCACTTGGGCCAAATCTCCCGCCGCCAGCAATTCCCCACATAAATCTTCAGCTTCCTTCAACGGAATGCCGACCATATCCCGGTTATGATAACTGTCTGCGATAAGGCGGTTCTCAGCATCGAAAACAAAGCCATGAGGCGAGATCATCCGCGCATCGGTCAACGCCGCAAGGTGCACCGGACCGGACCGGTGGATTTCATCATAAGCATGGGGAATGGGCGAGGTCCTGAACAGCCTGCCTTCTTTATCGCCGGCCAGATTTACCGGCGGCGCACATTTGAATTCGGCGGCGCCGTGGGTCACAAAATAAGCGGAGTCCCCGGAATTTGAAAATAGCTCTCCGGGTTCCAAAGCCACGCGCGCAAACTGCCTAACGTCAATAAATTCGACCGTCATGTTTCCTAGGATCGTCAAGTTACTGTTAATCTGAGCGCACTACATTAGCGACTTCACCGTCAATAGCGCAGATTTTTGTAATCCGCCAAAGGATAACATGCCGCCCGACATCAAACAGTTAATCAAGCAAGGCGCCGACCGCCACAGGTTGGGGGATATCGTCGCCGCCAAAGAAAACTACCTCAAGGCCCTGGAGCTTGAATCGGAAAACGCAAATGCGCTTCATCTTCTGGGGCAGATATTGCACACCGAAGGCGATAACGAGGGCGCCATCGAACTTATTCTACGCGCCCTCGAAATTAATCCCCGGTTGACCAATGCCCACTACAATCTGGCGGTTATCTACAAGCGGGCGGGCAAACTGAAACAAGCCGAAGCCGCCTTCTCGGCGCATATTTCCCGGCGCCCCGATGATGGCGACGCGCTTTTAGCCTTTGCGCTCATGCTGCACCGACAAAACCGGCGCGTCCAAGCAGCGGCGCTCTATGAACACCTGACCACGAGAGAGCCGGACAATTTGGAAGCGCGGGTTAATTTTGGTGTCTGTCTGACCGAGATCGGCCGCCCGCTGGACGCCATCACCCAATTGGAAGCCGCCTTAGCGCTTAATCCCGGCGATACGGACGCGCTCAATAATTTGGCCATGGCGCAGCAATCGGCGGGAAGGGCAGAAGACGCCTATGATAATTTAATAAAATCCGGTGCGGCGGAAACGGACAATCCGGCGATTTCCGCCAATCTGGTGCGCGCCGGCCTTCGCCTCGGCCATTACAATCAAAGCCTGGAGCGGGCCGGAGCGGCCTTGTCCGCCCAGCCCGAAGATGCCGCTTTAAATATAATCGATGCTATTGCTTTGCCGTTCATCGCGCCTTCCCGTGAGACGATATCGGCGGCGCGTGCCCGCATGGAAGAAAAAGTGGCGGCGCTTGCGGGCAAAGAGCTGGCGCTATCCGATCCATTGGCCCAAATCGGCATGACCAATTTCCAAAGCGTTTATCTCGGATTGAACGAGCGGCCCTTGCAAGAACAGCTTGCCGGTATTTATGCAAACTCGGTGCCCGGGCTTTCCTTTACCGCGCCCCATTGCGGCAAAAAACCGGTGCGTGGCAAAAAAATAAAAATCGGCTTTGCGTCGGCCCATCTTGGCAGCCACACCATTGGCAAGCTCAACCGCGCGCTTATTTGCGGGTTGAACCCGGACCGCTTCGACGTGCATGTATTCAGTCTCGGCGCGCCGCCGGCCGGCATCCAACCCCTATATGCGGGCATCGGCGGCGTCCATTTGGCACTGCCGGACATCGAGGGCGCCCGGAGCGAAATCGCCGAGGCGGAATTGGATATCCTTTATTACCCGGACATCGGCATGGAGCCGCTGTCTTACTTTCTTGGGTTTGCCAGGCTGGCGCCGGTTCAATGCGTCAGTTGGGGTCATCCTGTTACCACCGGGCTCAGCGAGATTGATTTCTTTCTCTCTAACGCGCCGTCGGAACCTCAAAATGCCGGGGCCAATTACACCGAACAGCTGATCCAATCGGCGCGTTTCGATGTCTGCGTGCCGAAGCCCGATCTGCCGCCGGATATTAAACCCCAGGACCAATTGGACCTCGGCGGGGCGAAGCGTCTGTATGTCTGCCCACAAAGCCTATTTAAAATTCACCCGGACATGGACCCTGCCTTCGCCGCCATATTGGCGGGCGATCCGGATGCGGAAATCCTCCTCATTGAAGGTGCGCAGGAAAATTGGACTTCCCTTTTAAAGGCGCGTTTTCAAAACACCATCGCCGATGCGGCACGCATCAAATTTATCCCACGGCTCTCGGGCGTCGATTACATCCATCTGATCGCGGCCGCCGACGTCATCTTGGATACGTTCCCATTTTCCGGCGGCCTTTCCAGCTTCGAAGCCCTTGCCCTAAACAAACCAATCGTCACTTGGCCGGGCGCGCATTTATGCGGACGCCTGACCCTCGGCCTTTATCGGCAGATGGAAATATTGGAAACCATCGCCGACAGCGCCGAAAGTTATGTGCAAATCGCCCTTCAATTGGGAATGGAGGTGGATTTTCGCGAAGACCATCGGCGCAAATTGGATGACCGCACCGGCGAAATATTCGGCGACCGGGGCATCATTACCGAGCGCGAGGCATTCTTTGAGGAATGCTTCGAAGCGGCTTGCGCTTGAAGGCGGCGAAAGATACTGATTCCAACGTAATGACCGAACCCAGTAATTCTCAGCAAATTCAGACCGCGTCAAAACCGCTCGGCATCGGGGTTGGATATATGATGGTGATCATGGTCGCCTTCCTGTGGGCGATCGGGCTTGTCGGGCTGCGCGGATTTCACGAAACCATCCCGCCTTTCGGCATATCCTTTTGGCGCTGGACAGCTGCGGCGGTTGGCCTTTTGCCGTTCGCCATAGCAAATTTTCGCGGCGATTTTCCGGCGATCAAGGCCAATTGGCGTTATTTTTCAAAAATGGCTTTCTGCATGGTTGGCGCCAGCGCCTTATCCGCTGTCGCCTTGAATTTCACAACAGCGGTGAACGCGACCTTGGTCAACGCCTCCCAGCCGACGATGACCGCCGTTGTCGCTTGGGCGTTAATCAGCGACAAATTGAACAAGGTACAATCGCTCGGCATCCTTGCCGCAGCGTTCGGTATCGCCGTCATGGTGTCGCGCGCAGATATCAGCGTCTTAACCAATTTCCAATTCAACATTGGCGATATTGTGATGCTCATTGCCGTCGTTGGCTACGCGCTTTACGCGGTCGGCATCCACGATATGCCGAAAGGCATCAAGCTAACCAGCGCCGTTTTCGCTGTGTTTGTATTCGGCGTTCTGGAGCTGCTGCCGTTCTACCTTGTGGAAAGCATCGTTTATATGCCGGTGCCGTTCGATCTTCAGACGATCGGCGTGATCTTGTTTTTGGGGATTATAACCTCGACCATCCCGGTATTTATGTGGTCCAGGGCAATCCCCGTCGTCGGCGTCAATCGCGCGGCAATTTTCATCAATCTGATACCGGTGTTCGGCGCCGTTCTCGCGGTGACACTGCTCGGCGAAAAATTGTTCACCTTCCATTTCATCGGTGCGCTCTTCATTTGTATCGGTATTTTGCTGGTCATCCGGCGCAGCAAGACTTAACCGCCGCCCAGCATTTGGTCGGCGGCCGCATTTGGATCGCCTCCAGACCCTAGCCAAAGATCAAGGCTTCGGCGCGCCTGATCGAGAGCCGAGCCCCAATCCATCGGCGAAGTTTGGCGGAACAACCGCATGGAGGCATAGTGCGGGCTATCGGACCGGTCCAAAAGCCAGCGCCAATCAGGCGCAAAAGGAAGCAACATCCAGACCGGCCGGCCAAGCGCGGCGGCTAAATGCGGAATGGCGGTATCAGAGGTAATGATAAGGTCCAAATTGGCCATAATCGCCGCCGTATCAACGAACGCCGCGTCGCCATCCACATCATCGCCGAAATCGATCAGCGGGATTTCACCGGCAAGGGCCGGCAATTGATCCCGCCCAGGTCCATGTTGCAACACAACGAAATGCGCATCGGTGCGCCCGGTCAATCGGGCAAGCTGTTTCAACGGTATGGAGCGGGCATAATCCGTGCCATAGGCTGAATTTCCCTGCCACGCGATGCCGATTTTCGGGCCCTCCGGGTGTTCGAGGCGCGCCGCCCATAGGGCGACCCGTTCAGGTTCCGCCGTCAGATAGGCTTGGGCAGAAACTTGGATTGCGTACTTCGCTCGGTGGGATAGGCTGACCAACGGGCAGTGGAAATCCGTTTTCGGCATCGCGCCCCCAGCCGCATGAAACCCTGCCAGACCTTCGATTGAGGACATCAATCGTTCCATTCGGGCCGGCCCCGCCAAATGTACTTCAGCGCCTTTTGACTTAAGCTCCGGAATTGCCCGGCAAAATTGAATGGCATCCCCCAACCCTTGTTCACACAATAGCAAGATCGACTGTCCATCGAGGGGCTCGCCGTGCCAGTCCTTGCCCGGCGCATTTTCGATGATTGCGGCGATGGCCGGGTCGGCCAACCGGTGCTCGAATTCCGCCCAGCCCTCTTCCATGCGGCCCGATATAAGAAGCGCGTGTGCGAGATTGAGGTGTAAATTCATATCACCCGGCGCAACGTCCAAGGCCAGCTGGTAGGTTTTGATCGCCTCA
>JABMOP010000140.1 GCA_013204125.1 Rhodospirillales bacterium
ATGGAAAGCACAAAAAATAGCGTCGAGACGATCAGAGCGTCGGCGGGAATATCACTGAGCCGAATGGTCAAATCTTCGTAGAGCCAGCCGACGTAAAGCCCGGCCACTAATCCGGCAGCACCGAGGATAACGTCATACCAGGGCACATGGGTGCGGGTTTCCCCCCGCTTTAAAGGATACTGGACATAAACCAGGGCCAGACTAAGCCCCATCATAGTTGCATAAAATTGCTCGTTGAATATCGGCAGCAGCAATATGCCACGATAGACGTCCGCCGACCAGGCGAGCGAGCCCACGGTCAAAGTGACAGCCAATACCGAACGCGCAACTTTCAGGAATTTTGAAGGTCGCGCGTCGGTTACGTTTTCGGATGTAACGGTCAAATTAGAAACAAGGTCCTATCCGTCAGGTTTACTCAATTACCTTTCCAGATACCGATTTCCTTGTAATATTTGATGGCGCCCGAATGGTATTTGCCATCGGAGAATTGTTTTGCCATTCCGGCAGGATTGAACCGGCGGAAGCCAGGATGTCCCTTGGCCAAGACCGCCTTATTGTCATGTATGGCTTTGGCAAATTTATAGACATCGGCATCGGATACATGGGTGCCGGCCAATACGACCACATCGAATGTCAGAAGCGGTGTTGGCTTTATAATTCCGACCATCGGCTTCGACGGGTTCACCGTGAACGGATAATAATCGCGGCGCACGGCACGCATGCGGGCGATGGCGTCCGGGCTGGTGTCGATTGGCAGAAACTTAAGGCCGCCCACGGCCGCGTTTACTTCGGCGACTTTGGGCGCGCCGACGGCGAACATGGTGGCATCAACCTTGCCGGCTTTGAAAGCGTTGGCCGCCTGGATTAACCCGGATGTGGGAATGCCCTTGAAATCTTTCCAGCTGAGCCCCCACGTCGCCATGGCGCCTTCCAGCAAAGGAACGCCGTTGGGAAATGCCGTCCACGCAGATGGGATGCGTTTGCCTTTGAGATCATTCATCGAGTTGATGCCGGAATCATTTCGCACCATGACGCCGACGGGAAAGGCCATGCCGGTAAAAAGAATGCGCAGATTTGGTTTGGCGCGGCCTTTATAGGCATGATGGCCTAAATAGCCGGATACATAATCATTCGCGTCGGTGATGGCGAATTCGGCCTGTTTGGCTTGAACCGCAGATTGTTGCGCCGCGCCGGACCGCATCGGCAGCACGCGCATCTGCAAATCTGTATTTTGTTGTACTGCTTTAGAAATGATCTGCGCATAGACGTTATTGATGGCGCCCGGTTGCAGCGTCGCAAATGCCAGCGTCTTAGCGTCTGCGGTGCCGGCAAGCGCGAGCGTTGCAGCAGCGGCAACCGCCGTAAATTTGATAAATTTGGTCATGATTGAAGCCTTCCTAACTGGTTCCCGATAAACGGTTTAAATTAATTACCCTGTATGAAGTAGGGCTGACTATATCGCCAAGAATATTTCTTGCAACAAATTGATGGAGTTAGAGAAAAAAAGATACTGAAATGCCGGCCTAACGTGCGCCGGAAACGCTCAAATTTGCACCCGACACGTAGGATGCATCGTCCGATAACAACCATAATATTGCCGCTGCCGGCTCAAACGCTTGGCCGGCGCGGGCAAACGGTAGTTTCGGGCCCATTGCTTCTACTCGTCCGGCGGGTTGAATTTCAGTATCGATGATGCCGGGGCTGACGACGTTGACGAGGATGCCTTCGCCGGCCACTTCCTGCGCCAGACCCCAGCCGAAGCTATCGACTGCGCCCTTGGATGCGGCATAGGGGATTGTCGAGCCGGCGCCGCCGAGCCTTGATGCAACGGATGATACCAAGACAATGGCGCCGCCGGAGCCGCCTGAATTCGTGGACATGCGCTTCACCGCTTCGCGGGACACCATCATTGTGCCTTTGACGTTGATATCCAAAAGCGGCCCGATTGCGCTCGCGTCCAGGTCTTCGATACGGCCTTCTGGTCCCAAAATACCGGCGCTGTTGACCATCCCTTGAAGGGTGCCAAGCTCGGTGTCGCAGGCCTCAAAAAGGCGCACCACATCCTCTTCATTTGAGATATCGGCTTTGACCGCGATGGCGCGCCCGCCGGCATTTTCAATTTTGGCCACGGTTTCTTCGGCGCGCGCCGTGTTGCCCTGATAATTGACGCACACGTCCCAGCCTTCAGTAGCAGCTTGGATGGCGGTGGCGTGGCCGATGCCGCGCCCACCGCCGGTAATCAAAAGAACTTTGGACATAGAAATACGACCTACCTGATTTGGCCGCTTTATTCCGCAGCTTCGCTTAACGGCGCGAAGGTGGCCAAATGCGAAAGCATGCGGACCGCGTTGCCATGCAGGATGGCATTTTTATCATCCTCACCGATGTCGGCGGCGGCGACGGCTTTATTGGACCAATCGGCGCCAAATTCGGTGCCGTCGGTGCCAAACAATATTTTGTCGGCGCCGTAAAGTTCGACCCCCAATTTGATGGCGTTGGCGCCGAAAGAATTGCAATCCATATAGAGGTTCGGCTTGGTCATGCGCTTGGACGGTAAAGTTTCGGAAGGCGTATCCAAAAGGCTGCGGTGGTCCATGCGTTCAATCTCGAACGATATATTGCCGCCGAGATTATGGATGTGGATCAATGCATCGGGATAATCGTCCAAAATTTCGGTCATGCAGAAAGTCACCATGTTTTGGGACAATGTATATTGCATATCGATGGTGCCCATGCGCCGGGCCATATTGTCTGTCCCCGGAGTGATGCGCGGCCATTGATCGCCGGGCCTTGGTCCCCAATGCACGAACAAGACGGCGCGGTGCCGGTTGGCGGCTTCCAGAAGCGGGCGGTAGGCTTCGGCTTCTCCAAATGTCATGAAGGCGTTGCCGGGGACAATCGCGCCGATAATGCCAGGCAGGGCGATGGCACGGTCAAATTCTTCGACCGCTGCATCCATATCAGCCTGCGGTAACGATGCGTAGGCGGCAAAGCGGCCTTCGTTGGCGGCGCAGATTTCCGACACATGGTCATTATATATCCGGGTCAGCGGCACGGATTCTTTGATTGGCGCCCGTTCAATCCACTGATGCATGCCGAACAGCGAGAGGACACCGGTGGTCAGACCCTGGCGGTCCATTTCGGCGAGGCGGGTTTCCACATCATCGAAAATTTCAGAAATCGGTTGGCTGCCGCGGTTCGAGCGCAGTACGTCGA
>JABMOP010000141.1 GCA_013204125.1 Rhodospirillales bacterium
CAATACCCGCCGTGACCGTGCCGCCCAATCCGAACGGATTGCCGATCGCCAGCACCCAATCGCCGACCAACAATTATCGGAATTACCAAAATCGACAAAAGGCAACTTTGTCTGCGATTCAACTTTTAGAACAGCAAGATCGGTTTTGGGATCGCGGCCGAGAACTTTGGCTTTTAAGCGCCGATTGTCGTGAAGAATAACGGTGATTTCATCGGAATCTTGAATGACGTGATTATTGGTGACGACAACGCCCGTCGCATCGATGATGAAGCCGGAACCGAGCGAGGTCGAACGGCGCTGGCGCTGGGGCGCATTTTTATCAAAGAAGTCTTTGAAAAAATCTTCAAACGGCGAGCCGGGAGGGAATTGCGGCATTTCCTGTGGAGTGTGCCCGCGCACCACCGAAGTGGTTGAAATATTGACCACCGCCGGCAATAGTTTTTGCGCCAGACCGGAAAAGCTATTGGGCGCAGAACGGGCGCTTGCTTGGGTGGGCAAAAAGGCGACGGCTAATGCCGCCAGCATCCAGGCGGCCAGCAATGCCTGAGGGAACCGGCATCGAATTTTGCGGGGGCCAGAGATAAATAGACGCGTGACCGCGAAGGGGGCTGAAGAGTTATTCATACGATTTTGCTTTCTGTTTTCGTCACTACTTTAGGCGGCGGGCCGAGACACTGGACAATCTGCCCACCAGGAATTTACAAGTATTTAATTGCCGCGCCCGATGAGCCGCAACGGCTGAACAATATATATAACGAAATCTCGCAGAAGCTAGGGTAAAAGCCTATTTTCGCCTATAAAATTTCAGTGAGCGGGCATAATTTCTAGTGCCGCAAAAACCATATCGCGGCAACGCCGATGAGCGCGGCGATCAAGCCCGCCATGCGGAGTACGCCGTCCGGCTGGTCCATGGCTTGGGCCATAAAGCGTTTCATGGCCGTAGGAAACAACGCGTAAAGAGCGCCCTCGATGGCGACCGCCAAGGCAAGTGCCGTCGCCAATTCGATCATGAATTCCCCACCGCGGGCTCAGATGTATCGGGAACCAGCCCTATTATTTGCCGCTGGTTTTGCTGCCGGCCTTCATATTTCCCTGCTCATCCCCAAAAAAGCGGAAAAAATCACCGGTTGGCGCGCCGATAAAGCTGGTCGAATCGCCGCCCAATCCATCACGAAGCGCGTTCATGGAAACCAAGAAATCGAAAAATTCCCGATCCTGTCCATAGGCATTGTTATAGGTGCGCTGGGCTTCCTGTTCGCCTTCACCACGAAGAATTTCCGATGTTTTGCGAGCTTCTGCTCGCACAATCGTCGCTTCCTTGTCGGCTGTGGCGCGGATGGTTTTCGATTCTTTTTCGCCTTCGGCGCGGATTTTACGCGCTTCCTGCTCACGCTGGGTCTGCATGCGGCGGAAAATAGCCTGGCTGTTTTCGGACGGTAGATCAACACGCTTGATGCGCACATCGATCACTTCAATGCCGAATTTTTTGCCTTGTTCCTTCATCCGGTTGGCGATTTCGCGCATAAGACGCGCACGTTGCTGGGTCATCAGGGTCGCCAAGGTAGCGTTACCGAAAACCGAACGCAGGTTAGAGTTGATCAGCCGGTCCAAGCGAATTTCCATGCCGCGTTCATTGGTCACGGTTTGGAAGAACATCAATGGATCGATGATGCGGTAGCGGGCGAAAGAATCGACCACTAACTGCTTTTGATCCTGGGTCGGCACTTCGGCGGCGCGCGCATCATAATCCAAGATACGTTTGTCGAAGCGAACCACGTCTTCGAAGAACGGGACTTTAACCTTAAGGCCCGGCTCGGAAATAACGCGTTTCGGTTCTCCAACCAGAAGGATAAGCGCCTGTTCGCGTTGATTGACGGTAAACAAAGTGCCCGACAGGACAACGCCGGCGACAACAATGATTATACCAAGAATGGCGAGAGTGACCTGTTTCATTGTCTGGCTCCCGCGCTGCGTCGTTTCATTTCGGGCAGTGGCAGATAAGGCACAACGCCGGAACCGCCATCCGAATTATCGATCAGCACTTTGTCCATGCCGCCCATGACGGTCTTCATGGTTTCCAGATACATGCGCCGTTTGGTGACCACTTTGTCCCGCGTATATTCTTTGAGGACCGACAAGAAGCGTTGGGATTCGCCGGAGGCGATGGCAATTTTTTCTGCCTTAAAGGCTTGTGCTTCGTTGGTGATTTTTGCGGCATCGCCCTGAGCGCGCTGGGTCACTTCGTTGAGATACGCCGTTGCTTCGTTAATGGCGCGTTCCATATCGGCGCGCGCCGCCTGCACGTCGCGGAAACTATCCAGAACAACGGCCGGCGGGTTGATGTCCTGAACCACCACATCGGTAACTTCGATGCCGGCACTGTAATCGTCGAGGATCTCTTGAATGAGCCTGATGCCTTCGCTGCTCATTTGGTCACGGCCTTTGGTGCGAATAAATTCAAACTCATTCTTACCGAGGATTTCGCGCATCGCGCTTTCCGACGCCGCTTGCACGGTCGCTTCAGGATTACGGATATTGAACAGGAATTTTTCCGCATCGCGGATGATCCAGAACGTCACGAAGCGCACATCGATGATATTTTCATCGCCGGTGAGCATCAGGCTTTCTTCGGGCACCGCGCGCGCCGCGCCGCCGGAGCGACCGCCGGCTGCGGACCGGAAACCGACCTGTTCCTGATTAACGATGGTAACTTTCGGGGTGAATATAGTGCCGACGGGGGACGGAAAATTGTAATGCAGCCCCGGTCCGGCTTTTTTGTACATTTTGCCGAAGACCAGCGCGACGCCCTGTTCATCAGGCTGGACCGTGTAAAAGCCGGTCGCCAGCCAAAGAACGAGAGCCGCCAGAACGATCATGACGATACGCCGGATGCCGCCGCCGCCGGACGGAATAAACCGTTTGAAGCGATCTTGGCTGCGGCGCAGCATTTCTTCGATGTCAGGCGGTTGCGGCCTGGATGGTCCACCGCCGCCGCCCCAAGGGCCTTGGCCTCCGCCGCTCCCGCCGCCGCCCCAAGGGCCGCCGCGTTGAATATTCCATACCATCTGTTATCGCCTTTGTTTCAAAAGATTTCCCGGTGAAATCTAGCTTTCGACTTTCGTTGTGGCTTCGCGTGCCTTATACGACAGCATAACTTCCCTTGCAACGATGGCAAAGAAACCTTTGCCGTCCCTTAAGGGATTATCCATTCACAAAACCGTACGTCCCTTGGAGTTCTATTTATGTCGGAAGCCACTGCCGAACAAGTCCTAGAAGCCTTAAAAAGCGTTATCGACCCCGATCGCGGCGAAAATATTGTCTCGCTCGGTATGATCCAGGGTCTGAATGTAGACGCCGGCAAGGTCAGTTTTTCGATTGAAGTGGACCCGGCGCGCGGCCCGGAACTGGAAGATATGCGCTTGGAAGCCGATGCCGCCGCGCGCTCGGTCCCAGGTGTGGTGGTGACCGCCGTGATCTTAACCGCCGAACGCGAAGCCGGACCTGGCCCATCGCCGATGACCGAAGCGGCAAGTTTCAACAAATTGCAATTGCCGAACATTAAATCAGTAATCGCCATCGCGTCGGGCAAAGGCGGCGTCGGTAAATCGACAACCGCCGTCAACTTGGCGCTGGCGATGGCATCCGGCGGCAAAAAAGTCGGTATTTTGGACGCCGACGTTTATGGCCCGTCGATCCCGCGTATGTTGGGCGTTACCGAGAAGCCGCAAGCGTCCGAAAGCGGTAATATCCAGCCGCTGATCGGTCACGGCATCGAATGTATGTCGATGGGGTTCCTGGTCGAAGAAGAAACGCCGCTCATCTGGCGCGGACCAATGGCCACCGGCGCGCTGGAACAATTATTCGCCGATGTGAATTGGGGCGAATTGGATGTTTTAGTGGTCGATATGCCGCCGGGCACCGGTGATATCCATTTGACCCTGTCGCAGCGGGTGCCGATTTCCGGCGTCATTATAGTATCGACGCCCCAGGAAATTGCGCTGGCCGATGCGCGCAAGGGCCTTAACATGTTCCGCAAAGTAAACGCGCCGATCTTCGGCATTATCGAAAATATGAGTTATTTCCTCTGCCCCGATAACGACAAACGCTACTACATTTTCGGCCAGGACGGCGCCAAGCGCGAAGCCGAGGCCCAGGGCGTTGATTTCCTCGGCGAAATACCGCTGGATACAGAAATTCGGGAAACATCCGACAGCGGGCTGCCGATCGTGGCGACCCAGCCGGACGGCGAACATGCCAAACGATACAAAGCCATCGCCGATAAAGTGTGGGAAAAGTTGGCTGCCGGCGCCTGAGCCGCGAAGTAAAATATCGGTGATGCTGCCCGCCCATCTTAAATCCAAGATCGGAGCCGTTCCGCCGAATTTGCGCGGTATCGGCTTGATGGTTCTGTCCGGGCTTCTCTACGCCGGTATGACGGCCATCATCC